>CAZMEG010000014.1:13857-18810 GCA_964565205.1 uncultured Cytophagia bacterium | reverse complement strand
GCTCTACGCACAATGAAGTAATGGAATAATGGATTGTTGAGGTAATGAATAATCTTTCAATATTCTTTTACTAAAACAATCCGCTTGATTAACTTATTAAATTTAAGTTGCGAGCATTTCAGGCTAATGCGTTCTTCAGGGTAATGCCGATTTCAGCCGGGCTTTCGGCTACATGAACTCCCACGTCTTTGAGAACCTGGATTTTTTCTTCAGCCGTTCCTTCACTGCCCGAGATTATAGCCCCGGCATGACCCATACGTCTGCCAGGAGGAGCCGTCCGGCCTGCAATAAAAGCAGCTACAGGCTTATTAAAATCTTTTTTGATATAAGCGGCGGCTTCCTGTTCAGCCGTTCCACCAATTTCTCCAATTAAAACCACCGCTACCGTATCCGGGTCCTCCTTGAAAAGTTTTAAAGCATCGGTAAAAGTGGTTCCAATTACAGGGTCTCCACCAATTCCAATACAGGTAGACTGTCCAATGCCGAGATCGGTTAGCTGTTTAACAGCTTCATAGGTAAGGGTACCACTGCGTGAAATCAGGCCCACATTGCCCGGTTTGTGAATAAAGCCTGGCATTATGCCAAGCTTACACTTTCCAGGTGAAATCACACCTGGACAATTAGGCCCCACCAATCTGGTTTTTCTTGATTTCAAGTATTGATACACCTGCACCATATCTTTTACCGGAATCCCTTCAGTGATGCACACGGCCAGGTCAACTCCGGCGTCGGCCGCTTCCATGATGGCATCCGCCGCAAAGGCCGGTGGAACAAAGATTACCGAAGCATTAACCCCTTCCTTTTCTACAGCCTCAACCATGGTGTTGAATACCGGGATTTTATCATCGAATTTTTGTCCACCTTTACCCGGTACCACTCCCGCTACAACCTGAGTTCCATATTCCACCATCTGACGGGTATGAAAGGACCCCTCGCTTCCGGTAATTCCCTGAACCACCACTCTGGTATTTTCATCTACTAAAATGCTCAATTTTACTCTCCTTATCCTTTTAGTTCTAATTGATATTTTGCATTAATTTGCTAAGTACACAGCAAACATCTTTATCTTCACAGGGGTAATGAATTATTGGATTAATGAAGCACTCCATCCTGCAATTCTCCACCACTCCAATACTCCATAAACCTAACTTCATAATTTTCATTATTTTTTAACTTCTTGTGTTTAATTCCTGATACTTGCTACAACTTTTTCGGCTGCCTCTTTGAAACTGCGGGCTACTTCAAAAGAGAGATTCGATTGTTCCAACAATTGAGCCGCCTCTTCCGCATTGGTACCTTCCAGACGTACAACCACCGGCACATTAATATTAATTTTGGAGGCGGCTTCAATCACACCTCGGGCCACACGGTCACAACGCACGATACCTCCAAAAATATTAATGAGCACAGCCTTTACATTTTTATCTGAAAGCAGAATTCGAAAGCCATTTTCCACGGTTTGTGCGCTGGCGGCGCCCCCAACATCCAGAAAGTTAGCCGGCTCAGACCCGGCCAGTTTGATCATGTCCATGGTGGCCATGGCTAATCCAGCTCCATTTACCATGCATCCCACTTCGCCGTCCAGTTTTATATAATTCAAATGATATTTAGATGCTTCCACCTCCAGGGGTTCTTCCTCATGGATATCTCGCAGTTCCTGGTAATCGGGGTGACGATAGAGGGCATTGTCATCGAAATTGATTTTGGCATCCAGTGCCAGTACCTGCCCATCTTTTGTAACCACCAGGGGATTTATTTCTGCCAGAGAGCAGTCGGCTTCAACATAGGCCCGAAACAGTGCAGTGAAAAACTTCAGCGCGTTTTTAAACTGATCTCCTTTTAAGCCTAAACCAAAGGCTAATTTGCGTGCCTGAAACGTCTGGAAACCTACGGAAGGGTCGATATATTCTTTTAAAATTTTCTCGGGAGTCTCACTGGCTACGGTTTCTATTTCCACACCACCCTCAGTACTGGCCATGAAGACCAGTTGATTTTTCGCTCGATCCAGAACGATACCTGCGTACAGTTCTTTTTCAATGTCCAGACCTTGTTCCACCAGCACCTTGCGTACCATTTTGCCCTGGGGACCGGTCTGGTGAGTCACCAGAGTCATGCCGATCATTTGTTGAGCAATCTTTTCAGCTTCATGGGGATCTTTGGCCAGCTTTATGCCCCCGGCTTTACCCCGTCCCCCGGCATGAATCTGTGCCTTAATTACCACCGTACCACCTAATTCAGCAGCAATCTTTTTGACCTCCTCGGGAGTTTCCGCCACTTTACCTTCGGGTACGGTCACACCATATTTTTTCAAAATCTCCTTGGCTTGATATTCATGAATTTTCAATGTATAATCCTCCTTCTTATTTGAGATTCATGGTATAATGATTGTACCGGTTTTTCCATAAACGGCATCGACCATTTTTTCAATAGAACTAATGACTACCCTTTTCCCACCAAATTTAATAAAATTGATGGCCGCCTGTATTTTGGGGCCCATACTTCCGGCCGGGAAATGGCCTTCTTCCAGGTAATGAGTGGCTTCATTGACAGTGAGAGAATCCAGGGCTTTTTCATCAGGCTTGCGGAAATTGAGATATACTTTTTCCACGGCGGTTAAAATAAATAGTTCTTGCGCTCCGATGTCACGACCCAGAACTGCTGCTGAAAGGTCTTTGTCGATGACCCCATCTACGCCTTCATAAGTACCATCCTCTTCAACATAGACTGGAATGCCTCCACCACCATTACAGATAACCACAACGCCTTCTCTCACCAGGCGAGTAATGGTTTCCTTTTCAACAATTTCCAGGGGCATGGGAGATGGAACCACACGGCGATAGCCTCGACCGGGATCCTCTTTTACAATCCAACCACGCCTCTTGACAACCATCTCTACATCTTCTTTCTTAATAAAAGGGCCAACAAATTTAGTGGGGTTTTTAATGGAAGGGTCATCTTTATCAACGATCACCTGGGTAATAATGGTGACGACCTCTCTTTGTAAGCCTGCCTTTTTTAATCCATTTTGTAGTGATTGTTGAATCATATACCCCATACCCCCCTGCAAATCCGCTACAATAATTCCCAGCGGTAAGGGAGGTACCAGGTGACGTGTTTCTTCTACCCGAATAAGCGCGTTGCCCACCTGGGGACCATTTCCATGAGTAATGGCAATTTTGTAATTCTGTTTGATGAGTTCCAGAACGCCTTTTAAACTCCGCCGGGTATTTGCAAACTGTTGTGTGATGTTGCCTTCTTCGTGTTCCCGAGTAATGGCATTGCCCCCCAAGGCCACGACCGCAATCTTTTCTTCTTCCATACTTATTCTACGATGACTCCGGTTACTCTCTCCATTTGGCAATCAGGATACTCTTTCGATGAACTCTTTCAATACTTCTTCCAGATTAGGATGTCCGATCTCCTGCAATTCATAGGTCACCCGTACGGCTGGCTTGTTTATATTCACCAGCTTTCTGAGATCAATGGGTGTCCCGACAATCACCACATCACAATCGGTGGCGTTGATGGTAGCTTCCAGGTCTTTTATTTGTTTTCTTCCATACCCCATGGCGGGTAACACCGTACCAATTTCTGGATAGATTTCAAAGGTTTTGATCAGACTTCCTACTAAGAAGGGTCTGGGGTCGACAATTTCTGAAGCACCAAACTTCTGCGCAGCCACCACGGCAGCGCCAAATTTCATTTCCCCATGGGTTAAGGTGGGCCCATCTTCGATGGCAAGTACCCGTTTACCTTGAATTATTTCTGCATTCTCCACAAAAATGGGGGAAGCCGCATCAATGATGGTAGCCCGAGGATTTACCTTATTTATATTTTCGCGTAAAGTTTCAATATTTTCAAAGGAGGCTGTAGTTTGTTTGTTAATGACCACCACATCGGCCATGCGTAAATTGGTTTCGCCGGGATAGTATTTAAGTTCATGTCCCACCCGGAGAGGATCCGTTACCACAATATGTAAATCAGGTTGAAAAAATGGCGTGTCGTTATTTCCACCATCCCAGATAACCACATCGGCTTCCTTTTGAGCCTGATTCAGGATTTCTTCATAGTCGATCCCGGCATAAACAACATTGCCCATTCTAAGATGGGGTTCATACTCCTCACGTTCCTCAATGGTGCACTGGTATTTATCTAAATCATCAAAAGTAGCAAACCGCTGACATTTTTGTGATTTAATGTCACCATAAGGCATAGGGTGACGCACAACTACCAATTTTTTGCCCAGGGATTTAAGAATTTGAGTTACGCGCCGGGTGGTCTGACTTTTACCACAACCTGTGCGTATTGCACAAATGGCAACCACCGGCTTGCTGCTTTTTAACATGGTGTTCCGGGCATTTAAAAGTAAAAAATCTGCCCCTGCGGCATTGACTATGGAGGCTTTGTGCATCACATACTCATGCGAAACATCGCTATATGAGAAAACCACCTCATCCACGGCGTGTTTTTTAATGAGTTCTTCCAGTTCGGACTCCGGGAGAATGGGGATACCGTCCGGATATAAAGACCCTGCTAATTCTACAGGATAAGTCCGTCCTTCAATATCGGGAATTTGTGTGGCTGTGAAAGCAACAACTTTGAAATGCTCATTATCTCTGTACCGCAAATTGAAATTATGAAAATCCCTACCCGCCGCTCCCATAATGATGACTTTCCTTGGTTGCATATATCCTCCTTTAACTTCAATTTAATTAATCAATTTCGCAGTGAATATAGCACATTTTGAAGTAAGTTGCAAGGCATTTTTCCGGCAGGGAACGTCTAAATAATTCATGTATTTACTTTCAACTATTTTGCAAATGTAGTGTGGGTATGTTTTAAAAAGTGTCTCACCACAGACCAATTTCTGATCAATAAATTTGCGTTTCCTTAACATAGATTAATGTAATTTCATATATTTTAGATGCCGTTTCAAAAGTGTATTATTTTCGA
>CAZMEG010000014.1:0-13847 GCA_964565205.1 uncultured Cytophagia bacterium | reverse complement strand
ACCACTTGTATGATAATTAAACGAAAATTTACCACTTTTTTAAATATTTAATTGATTGAATTTTGACCACGTATTGTGAAAAATATAAATACTCTGAATAATTGTAACATTGTTATGTCATTGAAACAAAATAAATTAGGGCAAATTTATAACAGAATTGTATTTTATCAAAATGAAATGTCACAATTTCTTGAATCATGGCACAAATGTTGCAGAATGAAACAGCAACTTATTTAAGTTAAACACAATTCATTACGAGATCGCCGGATAAGTTGAGGTACCTTAACAGCATCGTGGATGGGCATCGAATCTCGGTGGAAATAAGAGAATAAAAAATCAAACTAAATTCTTTGGAGGTCGTTATGGAAAACACACAAAAGGGATCCATTTTGATCTTTGATGGTGCCCAGGACGCAGGCTCAAACCCTCTGGACGAAGCTCTGGAAAAAGAGGGTTTTATGGTACTCCACTCAAGTGATATCTATGATGCTGTAGAAAGAACCTTGCGAGATAAACCTTCCGTAATCATTATTGATATCGATCAATTTGGTGAAAAAGCCTGGGAAACCTGTCTGGAGTTAAAAGATGATATCGGCACCAAAAATACCGGTATCGTTTTGATGTCGAGCAGGGATGAGGAAGTCCTCAAAGTCAAAGGATTTGATATGGGCGCCGATGACTTTGTCGTCAAACCATTTAGCCAGCGAGAGGTGGTAGCCAGGATTAAAGCTTTGCATCGCCGCTTAAGTTCGGCATTGAACAAAAAAATCAAAGTAAAAGATCTGGAAATCGACCTGGATGAACATCGCGTCTCCAAAGCTGGTAAGCCTATTGATTTGACCTATATTCAATTTAAGCTGCTTTATCTACTGGCTTCGCGTCGTATGAACGTCTTCTCCAGAAAAGAAATTTTAGAAAAAGTCTGGGGTAAGAAAGTCTATGTTACCAACCGCACCGTGGATGTTCATATTAAGCGTTTAAGAGAAAAATTGGGAGAATATAAATATCCCTCCCAGTATATAGAAACGATTCATGGCACTGGATACCGTTTCCTCTAATACCTCATTTTTCCTCCCTCCGGGCCCCCAAGCGGAATGCTGGGGGCTTTTTTATTTTAATTTACTACGATCGATCTTCCACATGAAACCCATAAACAGGCGTTCATCAAAATAACCTATTTTAAAAGGTGGGGGACTTTTGAGCTGCAGTTTGAGGACGAGCTTTTTTGTTTTAGAGGAGATGATAGGGTTCCCGTCTTCAGATTTACGAAACAATATACGCATGGGGGTACTGACTTCAATTTTTCTCGCACCTTTAAGTAATTCCTGAATTTCTTTTTGTTCAAAACGTGGCAGACTACGGAAAATTATGCGTTCTGGTTTGTATTTTTGAGTGGTTCCGTTTTCTAATGTTATGATTAAATTTTGCTTCAAAAATTCAATCAACTGGTCTTTTGTAATATCTGGATTTAGCGGCATTTTCAGATCAAGGAAAAAGACCAGATACTGCTCATGCAATTCAACAAGTTTAGCGTAACGACGCTGATACTCTTCCGGGCTAAAATTGGATGACACAGCAGTTTTGTCCAGATCCAGTTTATATATTTCAGGAATCATCCAGATGGCTGTTGAATTTTTATTAAAAATGGGATCACCAAAGCGAGCTCCGGCCATACGATTGATTAATTCCGAGATGGCCCCACTGTCGGGCGGTGTATCCGGCATATCTACTTTCCCATTCGTGGGCAAAGCCAGCTCAGAAATATGCACTCTGGGGATACCTGCACAACCGTGCAAAATTAAAAGAAGCAAAAAAAACTTTATCTGTTTAACCGGGTTCATATTACTCCATGAGTTGTTGAATCCGTTCCTGATCGGCATACTGTAACTGGTAAAGACGGTAATATATTCCTTCTCTGGCCAGTAATTCTTCGTGTGTGCCCATTTCACGAATTTCTCCTTTATGCAAGACAATGATGCGATCCGAGTTTTTTATGGTGGAAAGGCGGTGAGCTACCACGAGTGAGGTGCGATTTTGCATCAATCTTTTGAGTGCCTTTTGAATTAGCAGTTCTGTTTCCGTATCAACGCTTGAGGTGGCTTCATCCAGAATTAAAACCGGGGGGTCAAAAGCCAGGGCGCGTGCAAAAGCCAGCAACTGGCGCTGACCCGTAGACAGGGCTCTCCCACGTTCCTGGACCGGTTCATCGTATTTGTGGGGTAATTTTTCAATAAAAGTATGAGCGTAAACATCTCTGGCTGCTTGAATTATTTTTTCTCTGTTAAAATGTTCACTACCAAGACCGATATTATAAGCCACCGTACCATCAAATATAAATACATCCTGCAGCACCAGACCAAAATGTTTCCGCAAATGACGGGGATCCATTTCTTTAATGTTAACGCCATCAAGTAAAATTTCTCCCTGAGTAACATCATAAAATCGTAATAACAAATTCATGATGGTCGTTTTACCGGCTCCTGTATGCCCAACAAAAGCCACTTTTTCACCGGCCTTAATATGGAAGTTAATGTCTTTTAAAACATATTCTTCATTTTTATAGGCAAACCAGACATTGCGGAATTCAATCTCCCCTCTAACTTTCTTCAGATATTTAGGCTGTTCCGGGGCAACAATCTGTGGCCTGGTATCCAGTAATCGAAAGATGCGTTCTGAAGAGGCCATAGCCGATTGCATGATATTGTATTTTTCTGAAAGGTCCATGATAGGACGAAAGAAACGCTCCGCATACTGAATGAAGGCTACCAGAGCGCCGAAAGTCAAAGCTCCTTTTATAATTTGACCTCCACCATACCAGATGATTAAGGCAATGGCCACAGCGCTAATGATTTCAACGGCTGGATAAAATAGTGCATAATAAAAGATAGTTTTGAGATAGGCCTGTAAATGATCAAAATTCAGTTTATCAAATTTTTGAAAATTGCGAGGTTCCCGATTAAATATTTGCACCACCGACATACCGGTAATATTTTCCTGCAAAAATGCATTAATCCGGGCAATACGAACGCGAATTTGCCGGTAGGTTTCTCTCACTTTTTTCTTAAATAAAAATGTCGCGTAAAAAAGTGCGGGTAAAACCGAAAATGTTACCAGGGCTAATTTCCAGTTTAAGATAAGCAAAGCGATGACAATTCCAGCAAGTGTAAAAATATCGCCAAAAATGGCCACCACGCCGGAAGAAAGCATCTGATGCAGACTTTCGATATCCGTAGTCACGCGAGTTACCAGACGACCTACTGGATTTCTGTCAAAAAAGGAAAGGGAAAGGTTTTGTATATGAGCGAAAAGCTGACTGCGCATATCAAACATGGCTTTCTGGCCAATCCAGTTGATTAAATAAATCTGGGCAAACTGCAACCAGAATTCTACAAACAGCACGAGAATATAAATGAAACATATCCACCTTAATCCAGCAAAATCTCCATTGGCAATATAGCGGTCAATACCAATTTTAGTTAGATAGGGACCCGCCAATTGCAGGAGAGAGGCTCCCAGCAATATCCAAATGGCCAGAACTACGAAATAGCGATAAGGCCGCAGGTAGTTCAGCAATCGTTTCATTAACCGGCTGTCGTAAGCTTTACCTAATATTTCCTCTTCGTAATAGCGAGCGTCCAAAGCTGTTTCTCCTTATTTAGATCCAAAAATTCAATGGTTGGAATTTTTAGCTAAATTGTATAAATGAAGCCTGTCATAGCTCTTCCAGTGCCTGTTCTAAAAGCTGTTTACGATAAAGTTTTGCGTACAGACCATCCAGAGCAACCAGTTCCTCGTGGGTTCCTTGTTCAATTATTTGACCATCTTGCAAAACCACGATTAAATCCGCATCTTTAACCGTTGAAATTCGATGAGAAACGAGGATGCTGGTTCGTTCTTGCATAACTGCACGCAATCTTTTTAAAATCTCCTCTTCTGTGTATGTATCCACAGAAGAAAGGGCATCGTCTAAAATTAAAATCCTTGGCTTACGGATTACAGCTCGAGCAATGGCCGTACGTTGTTTTTGGCCTCCCGAAAGGTTAATTCCCCGTTCACCCAGCATGGTTTCAAATCCTTTGGGGAAATTCACCACATCTTTTTTAATTTGTGCAATAACGGCCGCTTCTTCAATCTCCTGCATGGAGGGTGAATTGACACCGAAGGCAATATTTTCTCGAATCGTATCCGAAAAAAGGAAAGTATCCTGAGGTACATAGCCAATGTGGCTGCGCAAAACATGCAATGGGATACGTTGAATTTCTTTGCCATCAATTAATATGGTGCCTTCTGTGGGCTCAATTAATCGCGGAATGAGATTGATCAGGGTTGTTTTACCACACCCGGTAGGCCCCACGATGGCAACCGTCATCCCTTGAGGAATTTTCAAACTTATATTTTTTAAGATAGGTCTTCCATTATAAGAAAAAGAAACATGACAAAATTCAATTTCTCCATAAATGTGTCGAACGGTTGGATCTGTACGGTTGTCATCGCGAATGTCCGGCTTTTCATCAAAAATTTTATTGATGCGTCCCATGGCGGCAGCCCCGTGCTGAATAATATTAATTACCCAGCCCAGAGCAATCATGGGCCAGGTTAATTGAGCTAAATATGAGAAAAATGCTACAAATTCCCCCAGAGTGATTTTATTAATAATGACCAGTTGTCCGCCAACCCAAAGTAAAATCAAAGCACCCAGACCAATCAGAACGATCATGGAGGCGACTAAAATTCCTCGTAATTTGGCTACCCGGAGGTTCTTTTTAACATATTCTCGATTCAAGTCCTTTATAGCCTCTATTTCATGATCTTCCTGAACATAAGCCTTCACTACTCTTATACCTGAAAGATTTTCCTGAACCCTGGATGTAATACTGGCATATTGAGCCTGTACTTTCTGATAACCGTGATGTAACCTTTTCGATAATCTATTTACAATGAGGGCCATAATTGGAAAGGGAATCATGGCAAATAAAGTTAGCTTCACATTGATAAACATCATGATAATAAAGGCATTCATGGACAAAACAGTGTTAAAGGAATACATGATCGCCGGACCCACCACCTGCCGCACAGCTTCCAGATCGTTTGTGGCTCTGGCCATCAGGTCCCCGGTTTTATAGCGATTGTAAAAGCGAAGAGACATGCGTTGCAGATGAGCAAAAAAGTCGTTGCGCAGGTCATATTCAATTTTACGGGAGACACCGATGATGGTCTTGCGCATCAAAAAGCGAAAAAAGCCCCCCATCAGGGCAATAGCAATTAAAATGAGCGCATACTTTAGTAAGCTTTGTGAATTAATATTCTGTTTTAAGCTGTCAATAGCGATTTTTAAAACCCAGGGGCCCATAAGGGCAAAAACATTGGTGAGTACTACAAAACTCAAACCCAGTAAAAGGCGGCCTTTGTACCGGACCAAGTATCTTTTAAGTCGCTTTAATTCTTTAATAGTCGTACACCTCTTTTATTTTTTCGTGTGAGTGACCTTAGCTCTCTTTTTAGAAGTGGATTTGCCCTGTTTAAAAGGTATATGCGATTGAATAAATTGATAGATTTCTTTTTGAATGATCTCTCTGTCAAAATCTACCGTAATCACATGAAAAGAATTTTCCAGACTGATCAGCTTTTTTTCCTCTGAACTTACCGTATTGTAAATTACTTCGGCATTTGAATAAGGTACCGTATGGTCTTCCTTTGAATGAAAAATTAGAATTGGCGAAGTAATTTCAGGTAGATCGTCACGCGTATGTTCGGTAAGTTTAAATACTTGTTCCACTGCCTGATAGGGATATCTACGGTAACTACCCAATCTGGCCCTGGCGGTAACATCTTTTACATCTTCCCCGGACTTTTTGTACCGGTATTTAATCATCGTTTTCAGTGCTTTTACAGCATGAATTTTCCATCGAGGAAATTTTATGGCTGCAGCCATGGAGATCACACCTGAAACTTTTTCATGGGCGGCTAAATGCAAAGCAAGAGTTCCCCCCATGGACAACCCTGCCACAAAGGTATGCTCACATTCCTGTTTTAACTTTTGATAGGCACGCTTAACATGATTAAACCAGTCACGCCATCTATAATTGAACAGATCGGCTGAATAAGTACCATGCCCTGGAAGCAATGGAACATAAACAGTGATGTTTTTCTCCACTAAAAAGGTAGCTAAATCTTTTAGCTCATTGGGACTACCGGTAAAACCATGAACCATTAAACAACCCAGCGTTCCTCTCTTTATGAAAATTTCTTCCATCATGTGGCAATATTACAAAATTTTTCTTTAATAATCAACTTTGGTTATGATTAAAGCAAAATTAAATTGTTGACAATTATGGAAAAAATTATTAATGTTTTGAGAGATTTCAGGTTTGTAAAACTTCTTAATTATTTGAGATTTAAAAAGTGTGCTTCTCTTTAATTTATCCGCACTTTGATATTTATTACGTATATTTTAAATAGATTAAATAACTTAGGGAGTAAGGACTCATTATAGTTCAAGTGAAATGCTTGGACGGAAAAACTAAAAGGACTTGGTTTTCCGTCTTATTAAAAGCACAGCTTGTACTGAGTGTTTGTTTTTTTGGTATTTTTCAACAAATTACCTCTGTATTTGCCCAGGAAATTTCTGTTCCTGATACTAATTTATCTTCCTTTAAAGAAGAGTCCCCTGTTGTCCCCTTACAAACCGGGGTGTGTGAATCTCCCTTCGTCTTAGCGTCCAATAGAGATACATTAGAACTCGATCCAAGTTCGGCTGTAGTTCTTGCTAACGATATTAAAAGGATTCAAAAAAACATAGCATGCCTTAAAGTTTCTACACCGGGATTTTATCGCTTTCTCTTAGAAGTAGTTTATAGTCCTGCCTTCAAAAATCAAGATAACGAAACCTATTTTTTAGATATTTGTGATGAGCGATTAAAAGAGTGCACTAATCCATGTGATCCCAATGCTGCAATTACTAAAAACATACTTTTCAAAGTTATTGTAAAAGATTCAAAATTGTTTATTGATCCTGTAAAATCTACAAAAGCGATTCGTCATAGCGGTGTTTTCTTTTTAAAGCCCGGTAAACATGTGGTACGACTTAATCATTTTAAACTACTGGAAAAAGAATTGCCGGAGTTTGTTATTCCACCGGGGGATACAATTTCAGGGCCCAACAGTGTTCATATTTCCAAAATCATCATTGAGAAAACCAGTTTAAATTATGATCTTACTGTAAAAAAAACAGCGTCAAAAGATTCGGTTGCAATCAATAATAGTGTCAAATTCAGTGTTACGATATCAAATGTTGGTACGGCCAAGGCACACAAGTTTTTTCTCCGGGAAACCTTTCCTGCGGTTTTAGCCCCACAAGATTTTAAAATTATTTTTCCACCATCTCAGAGTCAGGAGCCTTTAAGTGGGCGTTTTGATGAACTCTCGGCTTTTGATTTAATCGAGGTTCGTCCCGATACTATATTCTGGAAATTTGATTCCCTGGCACCTGGTGAGACTCTGCAGATCGAATATTCAGCACAGGTGGATAGTCTACTCCCTGAGAATCCGTTCAAAATAATTAATTTCAGTCAAATTTTTGCTCCCTGTGATTCCAATCAATTCAACGACCGGGATAGTGTACAGGTTACAGCATTCATCCCGCCACCTAATTTTGATCTACAGCTTAAAAAGACGGTGAATCCCGATACTGTACTGCAGGGAAAAGTATTTATTTATACTTTGCAAATGGTGAACTGGGGACCCCACTTAGCAAAAAATTTTCAGGTGCGAGATGTGGTCCCTGATTCCATTGAATTATTAACATTTAATCCGTTACCTGATACCACCATTCAGGATACCCTTATCTGGAATTTTGCTCAGTTGGAAGTTGGAGACACCCTGCAGATTTCGTATTCTGCAAAAGTAAACGATACACTTGAACTTGATCAAGCGTTTTTTATGCGAAAAAACTTTGCCTTAGTCCAGGCTGATCTCGACACCAACGCCAGTAATGATTCTGCCAGTGCAAAAGTGGTGATTGAAAGGCTTTCCAAAAACTATGATCTGAAAGTCAGCAAGAATGCAGAACCCGATACCATTTTACAGGGAAAACCCTTCACCTTTGCTTTAACGCTTGTAAATCTTGGTCCCAAACTGGCCAGCAACGTTATTGTACAGGATGTTTTACCCGATTCTGTGCAAATTCTCAACTTCCTTTTCCAACCACCTGATACGACCCGCTTGGATACTTTACTCTGGAACCTCTCTGAATTAGCCCCGGGCGACAGTTTTCGTTTTGACTTCACGGCCCTTGTCCCGGATACTTTTGAGTTAAATAGGGATTTAAATTTAAAAAATATTGTATTTGTGGAAGCAGAATTTGATACCAATGCCATAAATAATCAGGATTCGGTAAGTGTCTTGATTCGACATTTGACCAGAAATTATGATTTAGCCTTAACCAAATCTGTGCAGCCCGATACGGTTTTGCAAGGCCGTTTTACCGATTTCAAATTAGAATTAGTCAATCTGGGCCCCAAGATTGCTGAGAATATTACCCTGTATGATGTTCTACCACCCATAGCCAAAATTGTTGAATTTACACAGCTTCCTCCAGACACCATGACCATGGATACTCTGGTCTGGAATATTGATCGCATGGAGCCTGGCGATAGTTTGCAGATTGGTTATCGATTTCAGGTTCCTGACACTCTGGATTTGCAGGATTACCTGATTAAACTCATAAACAACGCTTTTTTTCATGCTGAGCGTGATACCAATCATGCCAACGATTTTACTATGGCCACTCTGTACATTCGCAAACTTTCGAGAAATTATGATTTAAGTCTTTCAAAAGAGGTAGATCCTGACACCGTTCTTTTGGGCAAGCCGTTTACATTCACGTTGACTCTGACCAACCTGGGTCCTCAACCAGCGGAAAATGTTTTTGTTCGGGATGTGATTCCTCCCTATATTGAAATTATAAAATTCATGGATCCACAACCGATCCTTTCCAATCAAGACTCTTTGCTGTGGAATTTTCCAATATTGAATCCCGGCGATTCCCTTACCATGGGCTTTACCGCCCGGGTACCCGACACACTTGAATTCTCCTCGGAATTTCTGCCCTTGAAAAATCTGGCTCTTATTGAAGCCGAACGCGATACTAATTCGGTCAATGATACTCCCAAGGTTTTTGTTTACATAAGAAAACCATCTAAAAATTATGATCTGGCAATCCACAAATCTGTCCAGCCAGATACCGTGGCACAGGGAGATATCTTTAATTACACACTTCAACTGGTAAATTTAGGACCCAAAGTGGCAGAAAATGTGCAGCTTGTGGATTTACTCCCTGATCCAGTTGTGCAGGTGGCATTCGGTGGCTTACCTCCCCGGAAAGTTCAAGGGGACAGTTTGATCTGGACTTTCGATTCTATTTTACCGGGAGATAGTTTGAAAATCTCTTTCACAGCCTTGTTCCCTGATACCATTGAATTACAGATGCCATTGTTTGAAATTTTAAATTTTGCCCTGGTTCAGGCAGAATTTGACACGAATTTAACCAACAACCTTTCACAGGCAAAGATATTTATCCGTCGTGTAACTAAAAATTACGATCTGGAACTAGCCAAAAATGTTCAACCTGACACCGTTCGGCAGGGGGATGTTTTCACTTACGACCTGCTACTTACCAACCATGGACCTCGAACTGCCAGTAACTTTATATTAAAAGAAGCTCTACCTCCGCTCATTAAAGTCCTCCAATTTCAGGGAAAACCGCCGGACGTCGTTCAACAGGATTCATTATTCTGGAAATTTGATTCCCTTAGCCAGGGTGACAGTTTAAGGATTCGGTTTCAAGCCAGGGTACCTGAAGACCAAGAGTTGACGGCTGATTTGATTTCACTGGTGAATGTTGCCGTAGTATCTGCGACCAGGGATACTTTGCTTACTAACAATCTGGCTTCGGCGATTGTTTTTATTCGTAAATTAACCAGGAATTACGATCTGGAGGTTAAAAAATCTGCCAGCATGGATACGGTCTTACAGGGGAACCCGGTCACATATTCGTTGCAGATTATCAACCATGGTCCTCGACCTGCCAATCAAATTACTTTACGAGATAATTTACCGGGTAGACTGCAGGTTTCCAATTTCACCCTAAATCCGGATCAGGTAAGTCAGGAGGCTATTATATGGAATTTTGACCATCTTGCAGCCGGAGATAGTCTGTTGATTGCTTATGATGGCGTGGTGAAAGAACCTCTCGGACAAAGATTTTTATCGTTACAAAATACCGCGGTAATTTCGGCTGCACGTGATACGAACGATGTCAATAACTCCACCACGGTTGTGGTTACGGTGATGCAACCGGCTGATTTTTGTATTACATTAGATCGCAATGTTTTTGAGCCAGAAAAAGGCCAGCCTTTACAAGTTACTTTTGAACTGGCAGCCGGTCGCAGAGTACGCCTGGATGTTTACGACATTACCGGCTATCGAATCACTACTCTGGCCGATGGTACCTTCCATGCTGGACCCAATATAGTGCTGTGGGATGGCTCCACCCAATCGGGGCAAAAAGTTGGCAGCGGGGTTTATTTAATCACCTTTCGTTCGGAAGGTCTCGTTTGCTGGAAAAAAGTAATCCTTGTACGATGATAAAAATTTTAACTAAAAAATTAATTTTGCTCTTTTCTGGGCTGGCTTTTTGTCTGGTGGCCGTTCAACCCTTGCAGGGACAAATCCGGGCCGGAGCCTCGTTTTTGAAAATCATTCCCGGAGCCCGTGAACAGGGTCTTGGGGGTAGTCTCACCGGCACCCTGGATGTAACCCAGGCTTTATATGCCAATCCTGGAGCTCTCGGATTTCTACGGGAATGGCAATGGTCGGCCAGCTATACCCGCTGGATTGCTGACATTTACAATGTTTCCCTGTTGTACGCCCGAAAGATGCGCTGGCATACGCCTCTGAGTCGTGAATGGTCTCTGGCCCTTGGTTTGAATTATCAGGGGATTCGCGAATTTGACAGTTCCAGAGGGGCAGCCCCACCAGCCTCGGCACGAGATTTTCTGGCAACTCTCAGTTTAGCAACTCCACTTGAATTCATCAGTCGAAATCTGTCTTTTGGTACCAGCGTTAAATATCTAAATAGCACACTCGATCAGGTGAGCGCTCATGCCTGGTCGGTGGACTTTGGCTTGCAATTCCGAACGCCTCGGTTGAAATTAAGGACCCTGGGATTGGGAATCTTCGATTATGGCATTCTTTCAGGCGGGGTAGCCATCACTCATCTGGGTACGGAAATGAAATTTCTCAACCAGACGACCCCATTACCCACCACATTTCGCACCGGTATGGCTTTAAATTTAGGTAGACATGATGGTCTGCAATTGCAAGTAGCCGCCGATTATTTAAAAGTGCGCGATGAATCAGCACGGTTTAATTTCGGGGCAGAGCTTTCCAATGTTTTGAGTCCGCTAAGTCACGGGTTGGGACGATTTGTAGCTGTTCGAGGTGGATATAATTATGACAATAACCTTCTCAGTAAATTGTCTCTGGGTTTGAGCATTCGACTGGATGATTATATGGAAGCTCCCCTTAAAGAAATTGTGCCTGAAAATACGGCTCTTCAGGTTGATATCGGAGTCATTGAAAGTAGCGAATTTTTTGATCCTGTCTATCGCGGTAGTCTTACTCATTTTCCTATTCTGCCTGAAAAATTTGAACTTTTTAAACCACAGTTGGGTTACGGTCCGGATTCTTCCGCTATTTTGTTATCCTGGCAAGCAACCCGTGACCCCGATTTATACGATGATGTGGATTATATATTATTACTTATGCCCCAGGATAGCCTGGCTTTGGATCAATTTTTACAAAAAGTAAAAAAGCAAGAAGTCAATCTATTCCGCAATCTTCCATCGAATTCAAAAGAGTTAGATTTTGCTTCAGTGAATTTTTTATCCCTTTATGCACTCCATGATACTTTGAACGATGGTCTCAATCATTTTCAGTTAGCCTATGATGTAAACCTGATAATCAAAATAGATTCTACTTATCAGGTAGATAAAAAATCTAAGATCGTAAAGCATATTTTAAAACCACCCATTCAACCGGGCCATTATTACTGGAGTGTAGTGGCCTTTGATCGGAATCGACACGTTCGTTTTGGTGAGCGAGATGGTAAAATCATAGATCACTTTTTTGTCCCCTCCAAGAAACCTGATCTTACTATTAAAATTGAAATGGAGGAACAAATTAAAGAACCACCGCCGCCAAAGATCGTTCTGGAAAATGTCACCTTTGCGCCGGATAGCTTTCAGATTAATGATCAGGCAAAAAAGATTTTGCTCACCTGGGTTGATTTTCTCAAAAAGTATCCAGAAGCCATTTTTGAAATTGCGGGTCATACCGATAATACAGGGCCATCACCTGAGAAGAAAAGAATTAAGTACAATCTTGAATTGTCCTTAAAACGGGCGAATAGCATTAAAGAATTTCTCATTGCACATGGTATCTCTCCCGATTGTCTGAGGGTACGAGGATATGGCGAAAGCCAGCCGCTGGATCCACGTAACACTCCACAAGCTCGTGCAAAAAATAGAAGAGTGGAAATCCGTCTGGTGGATTATCCCAGGGTACCGCAGAAAATCTGGGTGGCCAAAATAATCTACGGGAACAAACTACATCCTGCCCGTAATTTTTCATTGCGTGTCTTTGGAACTCCACAAATTCAAACGGATGTTAATTCATTATTGACTTCAAAAGTGCCTGTGGTGGAAACTTTAAAGCAGGACTCCTTAAGCTGGCAATTACAGCCAATATTCGAGAAATGGATAAATAAAATGCCAGAAAACTATCAGGATACTCTGGAAATCGTACTTGACAAAAACTGGGGAACATTAATTGCTGAAATTGATGATGAAAACAGGGTTGAAGAAAAAGATGAACTTAACAATCTGGATATAGTCTTTCTGCCTTATTATGATCTGGCTTTAAATCAAGAGGTTAATGAATACATCGTTCAGGGTGGGGATACGGTTAAATATAAAATTAATGTAAAAAATAATGGACCTGCCAAAGCACAAAATATTAAAATATATAATGTGCTGCATGACTCTTTAACAATTTTTCATTTCAGCTTACCACCCACCAAGGTTTATGGCGATACAATATTGTGGGAAATTGAAGAACTCCCTGCTGACTCCTCAATGACAATAAATTTCTTAGCAAAAATTGGTGAGATTCCTCTGGACACCACTGTGTTTATTTTAAATAAAAGTTTTCTGGTGGCCGCGCGAGATATCGAATATAAAAATAATTATGATGCCACTACTATTTATTCAAGTTTGATTACTTTTGAGTTCAATAGTTACAAACTGACTCAGAAGGCAAAAGCTGTCTTGAAAGAAATGGCTATTGCTATGAACAAAAAACCTCAGATAATTTTTGAAATAGCCGGGCATGCCAGCTTTGAACCATTTGTATCACCGGCCAGAATGCCTCTTCAATATTGTGCTAATTTACGCATTTCACAAAAACGTGCAGAAAGCGTCAGACAATTTTTGATTAAACAGGGGGTGAATCCGGATCGATTAATTGCAAGGGGCTACAGTCATCTCCTGCCCAAATACGATAATAATACGAGAGAAGGTCGTAAAAAGAACCGTCGCGTAGAAATTAAACCATATCGTCCTATGAATATTAAACTGGAAAAATGTAATTGACCTAATTTATGAAATGGTTTATTATATTTTTTACCATCCTTTTTTTATTTATTCAACAATTAAACGAACTGCAAAGTAATAAATCCCAGGTGAAAGTAAAAATCTTAGGCATAGCTCAGGATGGCGGGTTGCCCCAAT
>CAZMEG010000013.1:4314-18862 GCA_964565205.1 uncultured Cytophagia bacterium | reverse complement strand
GATTAGTACATACCCATGCTTTGTACATAATGGAAGACCCTTCTCTTCCATAGTCAGAAAGTGGTATTAAGACACCGGTTGAACATTTCAGACATTCTGGAAAAACATGTTCCATAAGATTCTACCTCCCCGCACTTGGTTTAGTTTAGAGTTAATAGATTATTCTTTAACAACCCAGACTTTTATTTTAGCCTCAACTTCGCTATGAAGTTTAATGGGGACATCGTACACCCCCAGAGCTTTTAGAGGTTCTTCTAATTGTATTTTCCTGCGATCAATGTCGAATCCCTTTGCTTTAAGCAATTCCGCAATGTCTTGAGAGGTTACAGCCCCAAAAACTTTATCTTCCTCACCAACAGTCACCGGAGCTGTTAAAGAAACGCCTTCGAGTTTTTGAGCCAGTTGTTCAGCCTCTCTTTTTTCACGGGATTTCTTAATTTCTTCTTTTTTACGTTCCTGTTCGATGATTTTTAAGTTTTGTGGTGTAGCTTCAACGGCAATTTTGCGAGGGATTAGAAAATTGCGAGCATAACCATCTTTAACTTCAACGATATCACCAGAATGTCCCAGGGATTCATAATCTTGACGTAATATAATTTTCATCGCCCTTCCTTTTCGGTTAAAGTGATTATCGTGACATATCCGCTACAAATGGCATTAAAGCTAAAATACGGGCTCGTTTAATGGCCCGTGTAAGCATTCGCTGATGCCTGGCACAATTACCTGAAGTACGACGTGGAATAATTTTCCCCTGCTCGGTGACAAAACGCATTAATTTCTTTTCGTCTTTGTAATCAATGTAAGTAATACCTTCTTCACAAAATCTACAAATTCTTCTTTTTTTTAACATACTGGGGTTCATCTCCTTTTTATGGTTTAATTACTCTGTTTTTTATTTATTCTCATCGTGGAGTTCAAAATCTTCATCTTCACTTTCTTCTTCAAAATCATAGGGAGGTTCCTCTTCGAACTCTTCTTTTTCAGACATAACGCCTGCTTTAGCTGGTTGTTCCTGCAGCTCCATAGCTTTCAAAGCCTTTTTATCCAGGATAACAGTTAAGTAACGGAGGATAGCTTCTTCTAATTTAAACTCCCGTTCCAGTAATTTGGGTAAGGTGGGTGGCGCAGAATAAACAATATGGTAATAATTACCATACTGACGCCGCTTAATTTCGTAAGCCAGACGTTTTTTCCCACGATCTGTAATTTTAATGATTTCGCCACCATTATTTTCTATAAAAGTTTTTGTTTTGTTGACCAGATTCTCTATTTCCTCATTTTTGAGGAAAGAATCGATTACGATGGTTGTTTCGTAAATACGCAATTTATTTTTTACCTCCTGTTTTAGTTTTTAGATACTATTTAAATAAAGGTGCAAATACTAAAGAAATTACAGCCATCAACTTTATGAGAATATTAATAGACGGACCCACGGTATCTTTTAGAGGATCGCCTACGGTATCGCCAATGACGGCAGCCTTATGCGTATCGGAACCTTTACCACCAAAATTCCCTTCTTCGATATATTTTTTGGCATTGTCCATAGCCCCGCCCGAATTAGCCATCTGAATACCCAGCATTACGCCGGTAACCAGTGCGCCCACAAGAAGACCGGCCAGAGCATGAGGACCTAATAGTAATCCAACAGCTACCGGAGTGACAATGGCCAGAGAGCCAGGTATCAACATACCCTGAATGGCACCTTTGGTGCTAATGTCTACGCAGCGAGCGGAGTCTGGCATCACTTTTCCTTCCATGAGGCCGGGAATTTCTCGAAATTGACGCCGCACCTCTTCAATCATTTTAAAAGCCGCTTTACTAACGGCTTTAAATAGCATGGACGAGAAGAAGAAAGGAAGCATGCCACCAATGAGTAATCCGGCCAGAACTTTCGGATCTTTGATGTCGGCTACCTGAACATTGGCAGAACGCATGTAAGCAACCAGTAAACCCATGGCTGCAAAAGCCGCAGAGCCAATGGCAAATCCTTTCCCTATGGCAGCCGTGGTATTCCCCACGGCATCCAGATTATCTGTGATATTACGCACTTTGGGGTCCAACTCCGCCATTTCTGCTATTCCACCGGCATTATCTGCAACAGGTCCATAAGAATCTACTGTGACCACCATACCGGTTGTGGCGAGCATACCCAACGCTGCCATGGCAACACCATAGATGCCGGCGAAATGATAAGAAATCATTACAGCCAGAGCCAAGGCTAAAACAGGAATAGCCGTAGAGGCCATGCCCACAGAAATTCCGCCGGTAACCGTCAAAGCCGGTCCACTTTGAGAATCTTCGGCAAGCCTTTGTACAGGCTTATACTTAGCCGATGTGAAATATTCACTAAAAAATCCTACCAGCATGCCTGAAATGACCCCTGAAATAGTGGCGTAAAACGGTCCCATGGCCGAATAAGTCGTAGTACCTTCTGTATACGGACGTCCAAATGCTTTGACAATAAAATAAGTGGCGAGGGCCGTTAAAATAGCACTGATATAGGTTCCCCCCATCAGAGCACTCTGTGGATTATTTTTACCAGCGATTCGTACATACATGACTCCAATAATGGAGGCAATTATTCCGGCGCTGGCGATATACATGGGTAATAATTGCAGTGTCCTGCCAATTTCTTGTGAAACCGAGAGACCGATCAATGCGGCGATTGCCATAGAAGCAATAATGGATTCTACATAAGACTCTAAAAGGTCGGCACCCAAACCGGCCACATCGCCCACATTATCTCCTACATTATCAGCGATTACAGCCGGATTGCGAGGGTCGTCTTCAGGGATTCCCGCCTCTACCTTACCAACAAGATCGGCGCCCATGTCTGCTCCTTTGGTGAAAATCCCTCCTCCACTTCGAGCAAACAGGGCTACCAGACTGGCCCCCATGGCATAGCCGTTTATTACGGTCGGATTTCCATGAAAAATAATATACATTAAACTGATCCCTAATATGGATAAGCCAACCACACTCATCCCCATCACCGCTCCACCCGATACCGCTACGCTTAAGGCACCTTTTAACCCGCCCATGAGGGCACCCTGAGTAGTTCGGCTGTTGGCCCGTGTGGCAATGCTCATCCCAATGTAGCCGGCAAGCGCTGAAGTGAAAGCCCCGCACATAAAAGCTAAAGAGGTTCGCCAACCAAGCTCAACTTCGGCAAATTTGGGAGCCAAAGCGATTAGTATGGCGATTACTATAACAAATGAACCAATATACATATATTCTCTACGTAGAAAGGCTTTAGCACCCGCTTGAACAGCTTTTGAAATCTCAACCATGCGTGAATTGCCGGGGTCTTTTTTTAATACATCCAGGCTTAAATAAAAAACAAAAGCTAACGCTACTACTGCAGTAATAATTGGAATTAGCAAAATCTCCTCCTCTCTGGTTAGTTGTATTTACTCATGGTTTTTTCAATCCCGTTTTCTATAAAATAAATGGAGCCTTCTGCGGCTCTTTGAATAATTTCCGGTAAAATTTCTAACTCTTCTTTGGTAAAAGGTGAAAGTACAAACCTCACGGGGTCATCCATATTCTCAGTTCCAATACCAACTCTCAGACGTGGAAATTCCTCGCTATTTAATTTATAAATAATATCTGCCAGACCATTATGACCGCCATCACTTCCTTTTTTTCGAAAACGAATTTTCCCAAAAGGTAGATTAAAATCATCAACAATAACTAAAAAATTATGTAATGGAATTTCATATTTTTCAACTAAATCAAGTGCGGCCTCGCCACTGCGGTTCATGTATGTTAATGGTTTTGCCAAAAAAACCTGTTTGTCTTTCACCTGACTTCTGGCAATTAAATATTCTCCCTTGCCGCTGGTAAAATTTGTCTTTAATATGTCTGAAATTTTTTCCACAATCATAAATCCCAAATTATGTCGGGTAAATTTGTACTGAGGTCCCGGATTGCCCAATCCCATCAATAAAAAAATATTTTCCATCCCATATCATTTGATCGGTTATTCTTCAGCTTCGGCTTCCTCTTTCTTTTGCGACACCACTTCAGGCTCGGCTTCTTCTTCCACTTCCTCTTCAACCGTAGGTTCAGCTACAACAGTAGGTGGTAATACCACAGCAATTGAGTGTGAAGGCTCCGTCAAGATTTTTACTTTTTCTAATTTCAGGTCTTCAACATGAAAAGAATCGCCGATTCCCAGGTTTGAGACATCCACATCAATATGTTCGGGGATATCCAGAGGTAGAGCTTCAATTTCCAGCATGCGCAATTGTTGTTGCAATATGCCCCCGCCCTGTTTAACACCAATAGGATCACCTACCAGATGGAGAGGTACTTCCACAGTGACGGTCTCGGTAAGTTTTACCCCCATTAAATCTACATGTAGGGGCTTGCCATACACGGGATCCCATTGAATTTCACGTATCACACCTTTTGTTTTTTTACCATTATTAAAAACCAGATCTACGATGCTGGCTTCTGAATGGAGCACACTTTTTAATTCTTTTTCATCTACCGCTACCGGGATTGTGTCTTCTCCATGAAAATAATAAACACCCGGAACTTTACCTTCACGTCTTAATTGATGGGTAAATTTTTTACCAATTTGTTTTCTTAATTCAACATTTAAACTCATTTCGATCATAGTTTATCTTCTCCTTCTAATCAAATAATGAACTTATAGATTCTTCCCCATGAATTCTTTTAATGGCCTCGCCAAACAAATTAGCTACAGTTAATACTTCAATTTTGTCGATCTTTTTTTCTTCCGCTAATAAGACTGTATCGGTTACCGTGAGTTTAGTAATGGGAGCTTCCTTCAGACGCTGAATAGACGGCCCGGATAAAATAGGATGTGTACAGGCCACGTATATTGATTTGGCTCCGTGTTCCACCAGAACTTTAGATGCCTGGGATAGGGTTCCGGCCGTATCCACGATATCATCGATTATTAAAATATTTCTATTTTTAACGTCGCCGATCACATGGGTAATTTCAGCTTCATTATGTTTTGGACGCCGCTTATCGATCATGGCCAGAGGGGCATTTAGCCGCTTGGCATAGGCTCGTGCCATCGGAATTCCCCCGATATCCGGGGAAACCACGGTTAAATCAGGAATTTGCATGTCGCGGTAATAATCCGAAAAAATTGAGGCGGAATATAAATGGTCCAGTGGGATGTCGAAAAAACCTTGAATTTGCGGTGCATGCAAGTCCATAGTTAAAATGCGATCTGCTCCGGCCGTAGTTAGCAGATTGGCAACCAGTTTGGCAGTAATGGCCACCCTTGGTTGATCTTTACGATCCTGTCGCGCGTAACCAAAATAAGGAATCACGGCGGTAATGCGTTCTGCGGAAGCCCTCCGGGCGGCGTCAATCATGATGAGAAGCTCCATGAGATTTGTGGCCGGGGAATTTGTAGACTGAACAATAAAAACATCGGCTCCCCGAATGTTCTGGTTGTATTTCACCCAGATTTCGCCATCGCTGAAATATTTAATCTCAGCCTTACCCAGAGGTACTTTCAGGTAAGCAGCAATTTTTTCGGCCAGCGGCCTATTCGCATTACCTGAAAAAATTATCGGATTTGGTAACATAGCCACCTCATACATAGAAAATGACAGCTTTTAGCCGTCATTTCTTAAATTTAACATTAAAAATTCCTTAATAATAAAAGGCTGGGGCGGGAGGATTCGAACCTCCGCATGCGGGGACCAAAACCCCGTGCCTTTCCGCTTGGCGACGCCCCAAAATCTATGAGTTTCTTTTACGATTCTTCAATAAACCCCTGGTTCGTGAATTCCTGTTCCAGTTCACCGCCTTCTTTTTCCAGGACTCGTTTATACTCGCTTAAAATAACTTTCTCGATCTTTTGTCGAAATTCATTGGTAATTGGATGTGCAATATCTCGATATTTACCATCCTTCATTTTTCGGCTCGGCATACTGATAAAATATCCGCTATTTCCTTTAATCACCTTCATACCCCGAACCACAAACACATCGTCAAAAGTTACATTTACAAAGGCCTTCAGTTTGTCCTCATTCCTTAAACTTATATTAATTTCTGTAATCTCCATGCCTCCCCTCCTTAGAGAATCACCTGGATTTAAATTATTTGTTCAAACCCCCATTTAACCGGTTTTGCAATGAAGGTTCTATATTTACCTTGAAACTCATGGCGCGCTGTCAAAGTTGCATCTAAGTTTTCAAATAAACCATACATTGCCGAACCCGAACCTGATAAACTTGCATAAAAAGCTCCCCCATTTAATAACCGTACTTTAATTTCTGAAAGTATCGGATAATGTTTAAAAATCAATTCCTCGAAATCGTTACTTAAATTCGCAAAATCTTTAAACTTGCTCCATCCCGTAGAGCGCAGAAATTTAATAAAATTATTACTATTTGTCAAGTTTAAATTAATATGCTCATAAGCCCATTTTGTCGAGATAGCAAAAGAGGGTACAATGAGTAAAACATAAAAATTTGTGTTTAGATTAATGGGTTCCATTATTTCACCTCGTCCTGTGGCTAAAACGGTACCACCTTCAATGAAAAACGGGACATCCGAGCCTAATTGCGAGGCCAACCAGAGCAATTCACTTTTTTGCAAATTCAACCCCCATAACTTATTTAAGCCCAGGAGTATCACAGCAGCGTTGCTACTCCCTCCCCCTAAACCTGCACCAACCGGGATATTTTTATTTAAAAAGATTTCTACACCTTTATTTAAAGGATAATTTTGCCATAGCAATTTTACCGCCCGGAGGCAAAGGTTTTGTTCATCGGTGGGCAAAGTTTTGTCATTACTTCGAAATTCAATCTTTTTTGAGGGAATAGACTTTAGCTCTATGTCATCTTTCAGATCGATTTGCTGGAATATGGTTACAATATTATGGAATCCATCTTTACGCTTACCAACTATTTTCAAGCCCAGATTAATTTTTGCAAAAGAAAATAATTTAAGGTGTGACATTTGCGAGAAAGATTAGCTGGAAGAAAGCTGTCGAAACTTTTCGAGTAGCAATTTTTTATTGGCCCGGGAAATTTCTCTTCCCTGAATAGGGAAATCGGGAATGGAGCGGGCCAGGCGTCTTAATTCCCGAACCGGCATTTTTTCCAGATCTTTTATATTAAATTTATCCGATGGGGTATTTTCGGTTGACTCATAAGCTTCTTGGTACACAATGGTTTCGGTTGAGGGATCCGGACGGGGAATCACATGTACTGAAACCAACTCCCCTACCCGGGCTGCTGCTGAAGCTCCTGCATCGACTGCAGCTTTCACTGCCCCTACTTCGCCAACCACTTTTACTGTAATCAAAGCAGCAATCGTTTTTTCCGTCCCTAATAGTTTGACTTTAGCAGCTTTAACCATGGCATCGGCAGCCTCAATAGCCCCCACCAACCCTTTTGTCTCCACCAAACCGAGCGCTCTTTCATACATGAGGACAATTTAAAAAGTGAGAATTGTTAGGATTCAAGTTCTTCACGTTTGGGTAAAATCATCTCGACTTCACTGTGAGGACGTGGAATCACATGTACCGAAACCAACTCGCCTACTTTCTCAGCGGCTGCGGCGCCTGCATCGGTGGCTGCCTTCACCGCTCCCACATCCCCTCTCACCATCACGGTGACATACCCACCACCAATCTTTTCTTTGCCGATTAAGGTAACTTTGGCTGCTTTAACCATGGCATCCGCAGCTTCGATAGCACCTACTAAACCTCTCGTTTCAATCATTCCTAAAGCATCGAGACTCATATATGGAACTCCTTCCCTCGTTAAATTCCTAAAGTTTTTAAACTTGGCGCTAATTTAAAACGCTAACAAAATAATAAAACTTTTACATATTGTCAATATTTTTTTCGTAAAAGCAGGGAGTTCCCTTTGTTTTACCGATCATTTGAGCCAGTCACTCTTTGAAAATTCAAGACTTAATTAAAAAATGTCGAATTATTAAAATAAATGGATAGTCCCAACATGCAAGATTTAAATTTATTAAAGTCCTTTAACAAAGATCGCACTATGGATTATGCTTCAGCCCTTGAAAATATCCCGATTGGTATTATTGCTCTTGATCTGCAAAGGCAGGTTCGCATTTTTAATAGGACCGCCTCTGAAATTTTCGGTATTATTCCGGTCAATCTCAGGTCGTGTTATCTTGAAGAAATACTTGATAACGACAGTGTTACGCTACTAAATGCCTTATATTATAACACATTGGAAAATAGCTCATCCCAGAACAATCGAATTGTTTTTAAAGAAGAAAAAAGAAAGGGTTTTACGGTCCATGTGCAGAGTCTGCCCTGGAAAGATACCGATGAGGAGATTTGTGGGGTTTTATTTCTGTGTCATAAATATTCAAATATTGAAACTATAGCCAGTATTAATAAAGCTGAGGAAATTAAAGCACATCTTGTGTCATCTTTTTCGCATGATTTATTAACGCCCGCAACGGCGATCAAATCCTTCGCAGAACTTTTAATTCATGAGGAAGGAAAATACTATGAACAGCGGCAGGAGATTTTACACATAATATTGAATGAAAGTACGCGACTTACAAATTTAATTTCAGATATGCTGGAGCTTTCCAAAATCGAAGCAGGTTATGGCAAATTCACCCTGGATGTCATGAAAATCTCCGAAGTCATTTTGTTAGCCATAGATGCATTGAAACCCTCCGAAAATGCTTTAAAAATGAAGATAAAATATGTTCCCCCTGAGAACGAGCCCTATGTCGTAGCTGATCGTGATAAGTTAATCAAAGTGATTATGAATATCCTGAACGAAGTACAGAAAGTTTTTGATTCAGATGTGCAAGTCCGGATTTTTCAAGAGTTTTTAGAAGGTAAACGTCAAAGGGACTTTTCCGATTTTATTAAGGTTGGAATTCGAATTGTTTTGTCAACAAACACTTCCGAGGTTTTTGATTCAAATTTCATCTATAACACCCGTCCGAGTATTTCTCTGAGTAAAGAAATTGTGAAAAGACTCGGAGGGAATCTCTGGCTAAAAAAAGAGGATGGAGCAAAATTCTCCTATTTTTTTACCCTACCGATAATCAAAAACCCCGACATGTCTAAAGTAAAACCGGCAGAGAATTGTGGAAGGGGCAGTGTTGCCATGGATCAAGCCCGCACTAAATCCATGCCTAAATTTAATGAGATGGAAACGTGTCAACTCCAGAAAAAATCTTATTAATCGAAGACGATCCCTATACGCTTCAACTATTGCAAAAAATTTTTTCGGAAGCCGGTTATGAGATTCTTTCGGCAAGTTCGGGAGGAGCGGCTTTACATCTTGCCAAACAAACCCCACCGGATTTGATCATTGCAGATATTTTGTTGCCTGATATGGATGGGTATCGTTTGCTGGAACAAATGAAAGCCGAAAATATAGCAAATCGAGTTCCAATTATGATTTTGACCTGCCTGGCAGAGGAAGAAGATAAGATTCGCGGTTTGCAATTAGGCGTAATTGATTATGTTGTTAAGCCTTTTCTTAAAGATGAACTACTCATGCGAGTGCGTAATATCCTGGATTTTTATAAAATAATTCGTCCCCCGCAGGTACCTGATCCAGGGTCAAATTTATTGAAATATCTTGAAAAAAAGAATCTAACCAGATTGATCCCAAGAGTGAATAAGGAAGCCAGACTCGGTTATGAATATCCTGAAATCGTTCAATTTTTGAAATTAGATGAACCCGGTGAAGAAATTGCCTTGCTGGAAAAATTAGCCCGGCAAAAAAGGCTGGATCGGGAATTTTATGATCTGGTGAACGTGTGTCCCCAGTGTGGTCATCACGATGTTCAATTACGTGAATTGTGTCCCAAATGCGCTTCTGCTGAAATATTTGCTTCCGATATAATTGTCCACACCAAGTGTGGTTATCGTGCTTTAGAATATGAATATAATCGAGATGGAGACAAAATTTGTCCAGCCTGTAACCGCAAGTTAACCGGTGAGGGTGTGGACTTCGAAAAATTCGAAAAACATATTTTTCAGTGTATAAATTGCCATAAAAAGTTTAATTCACCTAAAATAAATTACCGTTGTTTCAACTGCAATTATGATTTTGATGGGGAGGAAATTATTAAAAAGAAAATTTACATTTATACCTGCAAATCAATCGATGAATCCAGCCCCGGTGATTTGCAAGACTTTATTCATATTTCAACTTCTGGAAAAGCCCAACCATCTTTTGCTAAAAGTTATCATGATGGTCCGGTCTTACAACGCTTAAAACAAATAGCCCGGGAAATTGGGATAGAAGCTGTATCCTGGGAGTATTTGACACAGCGATTGCCCGCCGAAATCCAGCAATGCCAGCAAAATAATCGGCAATTTTCGCTTTTGAAGATCACCTTGTTGAAAAGTGATAGCCTTCCATGGAGAGTTCAGGACCCCATTGATTTTTCTGTGTTGAAAAAGGTGCTATCGATTATTAAACGTTGTTTGCGTGATTTAGATATTTTGTGTGTTAAGGCAGACTTTGAATATATTTTGTTGTTACCTGAAACACCTCTTACCATGGCCAAGGTGCTTGGCAAGAAAATGTTACATTACGTGGATGAATTACAGCTGCCACTATTTATGGAGGTGGCACTTTCTGGATTTCCACAGGATGGTACAAAAGCGCATGAGTTATTAGAGGTTCTGAACTTAAAATTAGCCGTTCTCAAACCGGATGATTCACAGGAAGAATTTTATTCTTAATTCCCACTTAATTACTTTTAATTTTCGAGTCGAAACTCTCGCCACACGCTTGCCTGAATGGAGGGATTTTTAGTATCGGCCACAATGACTTCCAGGCGGTAATGACCATTGGGCAAATTGCTAAGATCCAGAGCGATTAATTCCTGGGACATGTCTTCCAACACCGGCTGAGTCTGGGTTATGCTTATGGAGCGTTCTTTTTCCCCACCAATCCATTTGGTTAGTTTTTTAAAAAGGCTGGTGGAACTTTTATCATTATATACTTTATATGTGATTTCATATTCATCCGTAACACCGCCGGATTTCAAATTATAGACTTCAAAGTAACAGTAAAAAGGGGTAGACTTGTGAATCTTCTTAAATGGGTAGGGTGCTAAGGTCAGGCCATTGATTTCCAGCCAGGGTAAGATAGCTTTTTGTTGCTCCTCTTCAATGGTAGTGTAAAATTGGAGATCACTGACCATTAGATTTTTTCCGCTAAAATCTTTCACTTTTAGAGACTTTTGTAAGAAGCCAACTTTACCATTCCTTTCGTTTTTAACCTGAGCAAAAAAATCCAGGGAATCCGGGGGTGCTTTTAAGGTTAAATAGCCAACGGTTTCCGGTAGATGCCAATCGATGGCATCCCGGGCAGCGTATTTTTTCTTTAAACGATTTTCGTCCACCGTACTGTACATTTTATTTCTAAGCAAAGAACTGAATTCCACGAATATTGAATCCTGGTGAATACTCACAGCTCGATTCAGGAACTTTTTCATTGGTGAATAAAGAGTAATTTCAAGTCTTGTTAAACCATCCGGATTTTTAAATTGTGCAATGTTTTCTTTTATGGGCAATTTGCTTTTTGCACGTACCGGAGTATATACGGCCACAGGAATATCGGTACTGGCTCTTCGGGTTTCGGAGTCAGTAAATGAAAGGCTGGAGTAAAGCTCATCCTCCAGACGTCGGGTATTAAAGCGGATATCGTTATCTCGAATAATAAAATTTCTGGAGGAGAGTAACGGGCTGCGTGCAATGGTAGACAGGATGGTATTCTCCACGTCAATAATAGTAGTCACGGCATCATTATAAAGCGGGGACATCCAGAAACGGTTTTTCATCAAGTCACTCCAGTACCAGATCAGCCGACCTCGCCGTCGATTGCCAACTATGATGTCCTTGAGACTTTTAATTTCTTTATAAACCGAACCCTTTTGAGCAAAATTCACGACAAAATTAGGCCTGACATTGACATAAGACCAGGTTTCATTGGGTAGTACGCTGTAATGACTGAAAGTGGGGGTGACCAGGCTATTAATTTTGCGCAAGCCACCGCGGTCGCGATAGCGGAAGAAAGGCTTTCCATATTTCACATAATATTTTCCACGATCATCATAGTACGGAGGGATATCTGCTGGAAAATTTTTCCGGGCATAGAGTCGTCTTTGTAAATGGTCCAGCAGGCGATCGTTTTGTTCTAGAAGAGGATTGGGATTTTGCACTTTCCAGAAAAAGATGATGAATTCTTTCTTATCCTGTAAGGTTGGTAAATTCAGGTATCTCTCTTTTAAATCATCGTCCAGTAATAACAATATTTCGGCTTCAAACTCGTTTTTGAAAGTGAGAGAATCCGCTTCTTTTAATAAGTGAAAGTAGGTTGCTTCATCTGTGATGGTACTGTAATTATTTGTGGAAATTTTCTGGGGGAGATTTCTTTTTTCAGCGGCCTGGCCAGAAACTATATAAAGACTTAGCGCTAAAACAATTAATTTTATACTAAAAACTTGAGGTCCTCCTGACCAGCCCATGATTTCACCTGTAATTTAAATGTAAAACTATTAAAACACTGTACACATACTTACACTTTTTAAGTCTTAATTATTTCCCTTTTCACCTCTATATTTTTCTTGATCTCATTCTTCCCATTTAATTTGACTGAGCGATTTTTGATTTTAGTAGTTCAATCAAAGTTTTGGCCAATTCAATCACATCCTGAGCATCTTCAGGTTTCAAATTAGCATTGGGTTTATATCTTGCGGCATTTCTTAATTGCAAGGCCTGATTGAATTTTCTCCCGATTTCCTTTTTGATTTCATTTGATTTGATGTATAAATTCCCCAAAATAGAAACAATACCACCCTGACTGCCAGGTAAATCATCTTGCTTCAAAAGAATTAATCCTTTTGCGGCTAATTCAGCGGCATTATAGGCGGCATCTACACTTAACCGAATTCGATCAAGATTCAAAACTTCCTGAGATGACTGTAAATATTCTTCGGACAAACCGATCAAATCCTTAATCAGGTGAATTTTGGTTTGTTGTTTATCCATAGCATAAATCTCCTTCCCATAACTGGTTATATTATAGAGAAAGTAATCTGGATGGAGATATAAATCTGCGATGCTGGCCGTTATAATTTCCAGAGGAGCCTTGTATTCACACATGAAATCAAAAACCCTGTCCATGAGTTGGGTTTCTACTTCTCGTCCATTCAAAGTAACAATTAAAATATCGATGTCTGAATCTTTGTGAGCCACATCTTTGGCATGACTTCCAAAGAGTATAATTTTAGCAATTCTATTTTTCAGATTACTGGTTAAAAGATAATTTTTAAAATCGTTCAAAAGGGTTTTGTTGACCATTTTAATATTTAATATGAGCTAATTATTTTTTTGTGGTCTGATTTCCTATTAAATAACGCTCAAGGAACAAAACTACTGCATGGGTATAATAATCGCGGTTACTTTTTTTTCGGAATCCGTGTCCTTCATCTTTAGCCAGCATATACCAGACGGTGCCACCGTTTTTACGAATAGCTTTAACGATTTGTTCACTTTCAGAAGCCGGCACACGTGGATCATTCAATCCCTGCGCTATGAACATGGGTTTGGTAATCTTATGGGCATTGGTCGTGGGAGAAATTTTGATCAGAAATTCACGCATTTTCGGGTCACGCTCATCACCATATTCCACCCTTCGCAGGTTGCGCCGGTAATCTTTAGTATGTTCAAGAAAGGTAACAAAGTTGCTGATGCCAACAATTTCCACACCGGCTTTGAGCCGATCGTTGTAATGAAACATGGTAGCCAGCACCATATAACCACCGTAAGAGCCGCCAATCACTCCTACTCTGGAAGCATCCAATTCGGGCTGCTGTTCGATCCAGTCCAGAAGCTTACCGATGTCCTTCACCGAATCCTCGCGTTTGTACCCATTATCCAGTAAAAGATAACTTTTGCCATAGCCTGCCGATCCTCGCACGTTTGGTGCAATCACGGCGATCCCCATTTCATTGAGATAATACTGAAAGGTGGAATTGAAAAATGGGCGATATTGTCCCTCCGGTCCGCCATGAATGTAAATGAGCACAGGAAAGGGTCCCTTACCACGAGGTTTATAATAAAACGCTGGAATCATACGCGGCTTACCATTCACTTTGTCAAAAGTTTCATAATGAATGAGGGTGGGTTCGATGAAATTTTCAGTTCGTAAACCTCCCACCTCGCTATAAGTCCAGCGGATCAGTTTGTTGTTTGCCATTTCCAGAACGTACACATCTCCAGGAGATTTGGGAGTATTAAGTACCATGCCCAGTTTAGTGCCATCGGGATTGAATTTCAACCCGTAAATTTGTCCCAGGGGGATTTCGGGTAAAGGTATTTCTTTTTTAGTTTTCAAATCCAACAGATGCAATTTGCTGATCCCATCTTCGTTGGTCACAAAAGCCAGATATTTGCCGTCTCTGGAAAGATCAAACGCGTTGACATCCCATGGAATGTGACCACTGAGTACGGTAGATTTTTGGGTGGCCAGATCGTAATATTTTAATTGTCGAAATTCGCTTCCCTCGTCAGAGGTAAGAT
>CAZMEG010000013.1:0-4304 GCA_964565205.1 uncultured Cytophagia bacterium | reverse complement strand
AAGTCCTTTTCCATCGTGGGCCCACTTAGCACTACCATAACCAATTTTTTCAGAAGTTGGATTTACCTGAGTTAATTTCCTGGTATTGAGATCGAGGATGTAGTAATAGGATTCGTTGATAGAAACATATTTTCTAACGAGCAATCTGGCATCGTCGGGAGACCATTCGACCGGTATCCAGCTACCGGAGCTTTCCAGTACCGGCTGCAGGTTTTCCGGCTGTTTTATGCTGCCCACATAAATGTCCCAGTCGCGCCCATTACGTTTGGTTGTGTAGAAAGCAAACCGATTCCCCTGGTTAGCCCAGACACTGGCTCCGTTTCTGGATTTACCATCGGTTAGCATTCGATATTCACCGGACGCAAGATTAAAAAAGAAAAGCTGGTAAAATTCGGAGCCGCCCACATCTTTACCAAAAATGAATCCGGGAGTTTGGGGATCGGGATTCATCTTGGCCCCACTCACCGGTTCATCAAAAAATGTGAGTTGATACCGCGCACCGCCGGGCATCTTCACCCAGTGAATTTGATTGGTTTCACCAAACCGTGTGGAAATTAAAATGCCCTGGCCCGAGGGATGCCAGTCTTGCAAACTTGCTGACCGAACACTCTGATACTGGCGCATTCGATCGATAATTCGCTGTGGAATTTCCGGGATATTTTCAAGGATCAAATTTCCCTTTTCAACTCGATCAACTTTTGGCGAAGCTGTTAAAATGTGTAAAGAAAGCAGGAAAGTCAGGATAATAAAGAGAGGTCTTCGTTTCATCCTCTTCTCCTTTTAATTAGTGGGGATTTGTTTTGAAATGTAGACAAATATGTGAAATTATTCGCTTATTTTCAAGAAAAATTTGTGTATAGGATATTCACAAAACTCAGAATTTAATAAAATAGAACTTACAAAGCCGCCATTTACCCTGTTTTCCATAACCTGTACATTCTTAAAAACTCACCCCCTGAATCCCCCTTTTCTGGCCCAGGAAAGGGGGATTAAATTCAATGCTACCGCATTAACTTGTCTACGCTCTTTGAGTTTTGTGAAGCTCTATTAATTTTTAAATTTTAATACGGTTGATTTTCATCTTATTCTTTTTAAATTTAAATAACCAATCGGGAGAGGAGATTTGAAACCAGACCCTGCACAAGAGGCCAGTCGTATTTTCAAAATGCTTGAATTTGAACGAAAATTGTGGGGCCGTGGCCTTAAATATGTAGCTGGAATTGATGAGGCCGGACGTGGCCCTCTTGCCGGTCCCGTGGTGGCAGCGGCGGTCATTTTCCCAGAAGATATTTTCATTCCTTTAATTGATGATTCAAAAAAATTGACTCCAGAAACTAGGGAAGATTTATACGAAGCTATCCTGTGGAAAGCCCGGGCTTACGGTATTGGTATTGCCACGGTGGAAGAAATCGATGAACTCAATATTCTTCAGGCCTCCTACCTTGCCATGCGCAGGGCTATAGCCAATTTACCCGTTCTTCCTCAGTATCTTCTGGTGGATGGACGGGATTTCCCGGAGAATACCATTCCCTGCACACCCGTTGTTGATGGGGATGAACTCTGCTTTAGTATTGCAGCGGCTTCGATTCTTGCCAAGGTAACCCGTGATCGCATCATGTGTGAACTGGATCAGAAATTTCCTGAGTACGGTTTTGCTCGCCACAAAGGTTATGCTACCCGTGCCCATCTGGAAGCCATTGAGAGATTTGGTTTTTCCCCGGTTCATCGAAAATCTTTTCATCCAAAAAGATTTACAGAATGTCAAACATCCCTGGAAAATGATGCATCGTAATAGAAAGAGTCTGGGTAATTTGGGGGAAGACCTGGCGGTTCAATATTTAATGAAAAACAACTACAAAATCTTACAGCGAAATTACCGGCATCTTAGTGGCGAAATCGACATCATAGCCAGTAAAGATGACCTCCTGATTTTTGTTGAGGTGAAAACTGCTCGATCCAGGTCTTTTGGAAATCCTGAAACCTGGGTAAACGAACACAAACAGCAACAAATCGGTCGGGTAGCAGAGATCTATTTACAGGAAAATGAAATTTATGATGTGGATTGCCGATTCGATGTTATTGCTGTCACCTTTGTTCAAAATCAACCCAGGATTAAACATATCAAGAACGCCTTCTGGTTGTAAGTTTCAAATGAAAATCAAATTGGTTTATCTTATTGAAATAATCAAGTGGGGTTTTGTGCTCTGGTTATTTTTACCATTAACCAGAGCGATGGAAACACCCATTGAATTTGCTCGCGTGGCTCTGGGGTGTGCACTCTTCGTAATCTTTGCAGGAAAATTACTTTATGATGTAGTTTTCTTCCCACGACAACACGCTCGCGAAAGTTCAACCACACGCGATGTTTTAAATATGGTAGGCATTGTGTTGGCCATTACATTTATTGTAGTAATTATGGTCATTTTTATCGCTTTGTTTGTGATAAACTATATTAATACGAATTTACAGAATCCCAATTGAACAATTAGAAACGCCCTGAAGGAGGAATTATGGATTTAAAAAATAAAGTAGCTCTGATCACGGGTGCCAGTAGAGGCATAGGTCGGGCAACGGCTTTAGCGCTGGCAAGAGAGGGGGCTAATGTGGTCATAGCCTCACGAACCATGTCTGATTTACAGCAATTAGCCAGGGAAATTGGCAATCTGGGCAGAAAGGTGCTTCCCATCGAAGCCGATATTTCCCGTGAAAGTCAAATCAAGGAGATGATCAAAGCCGCTGTAAATAAATTCACCGGTCTGGATATTCTGGTAAATAATGCCGGAATCGGGCGCTTCGGACGTGTGGCAGAATTTTCCACACAGGATTGGGACGAAATGTTTGATGTAAACATTCGTGGGTTGTTTTTGTGCACCCGTGAAGCTCTTCCCTATCTTAAAACAAGAGAGGAAAGTGTAATTGTCAACATCGCTTCTCTGGCTGGTAAAAATTTCTTTGCCGGTGGTGCCGGGTATGCAGCCACAAAATGGGCAGTACTGGGTTTTTCAAAATGTTTGATGCTGGAAGAAAGAGAAAATGGTGTGCGGGTGATCGCAATCTGTCCTGGCTCGGTGGATACCCATTTTTTTCATCATCCATCGCTTCCCAAACCAAATCGCGAAAAAATTTTGAAGCCTGATGATGTAGCAAGGATCATAGTGGAGGCTATTAAATTACCGCAACGGGCCATGGTTAGCGAAATCGAGATCAGGCCAACGAGTCCTAAATAGCATGCGTCAATTTAAAATCACAACGGGGCTGTCCAAAAAGTCAAAAATTACTCTACATCTGGATGCTGAGCGGAGTCGAACCATTCTTCGACTTCGCTCAGACTCTGGCCCTTCGACTCTCCTCAGAATGCAGAAATTAGACTTTTTGTACAACCGGATTAATTGTAGTAATGGTCCATTATAAAATTTTCTCACGCTTTTCCAGTTCGAATTAAATTTAGAAATCAAAATTGATTACTATATTCACATCATTTTCTTTGCGCTGGAAAAATTGCCCCTGATTGGAGTGTCCGTTGAAGTATTCAAGAGCCAGGCGGATGGCCCGTTTTTGATGGTTTCCAAACACTACTCCCACCTGTGAGTTAAAATCAGGTGCCCAGCCTACTTCCTGCCTGGGTTTTATATCTACGGCAAAATACGGGTAAGGCGAATGGAAATGCTTTCTTTCAGTCCATTCCATGCCAAATTGTAAGGTCCAGGGACCCACGCGTGGTAACACGTGATAAGCCCAGAGGAAGCCTCCATAAAAGCGCAGTTGGGGACCGTCATAAGAAAGCAAGAGTTGCCAGAACTCACGACTAAAATCGATGCGAATTTCCGAAGCTCGTGGGATTTCATCGCCAAGATGGCTGCTTACATGCGCCCATTTCAACCGGGCTGAAATTTGATTGAAACGAAAGTCAAATGGTAAACCAAAATAAAAGTCAGAAGTCTGAATGGGGAAGGTTTGCGAGGTGGTTTTTAACACTAAAAAGGCCATGCTTTCAATGCGCATCTGCACCGGAATATCCCCGATTTGAAATTGAACCAGCCCGCCAGAGTAGCCGATATTGCCGGAAAATTCATTGCGTTTTAATAAAAATCCCATGGCAAATCGAACTTCACGCGGGTCAGCCAGCAATCGGTAAAAAATTCTTTCGGATGGAAAAGTTATTGTATGTCTTTTTATCTGACTTATGGTAGATTCATTCAAAAAGAATAAAAAAACAAAAACCGTAAACAAAAAAATTAATCGTCGCATAAGTAAAGCTCTTTTCTGGTTGAATTATTAAAAAATTAGAATAAATTCAGGCATTG
>CAZMEG010000012.1:10557-18883 GCA_964565205.1 uncultured Cytophagia bacterium | reverse complement strand
GGAGTAACTTTTCCATTAATCCAACACTCCATTACTCCATTAATCCATTATGAATTAGGAACTTATAGTGCAAACCAATCTTCTTTTCGATAAAGTTTATGAATAATGCAAGATAAAGTATTTTTTGATAAAATTAATAAAAACATCGAGCAAAGTCAATTGCGAAGTGTGATGATGTATATCTCGACTAATCGGGAAATCCGAAGCACGAAATTCGAAATCCTAAACAAATTCAAATATCAAATGACAAAAATTCAAAACTACATTCTACAAATTTGAATACGTGACAAAAAAACTAAGTCCAAAAGATTGGAACACTTTGTATTTTGGATTTTGAATTTGTTTCGTATTTCGATATTCGAATTTAGGATTTTTTTAACTTGATTGTAAAAAGTGAATTGAATAGACCCTCAATTTCTGCTGAAGAAGCCATAGTGACACATAATTAATGTTTAAAAATTTTATGCCGATGTAAAAAAATAAAAAACGGTGGAAAAAATGAGGTAAGCTAACATGAAAAATACCTATTGGTTAAGCAGCTCGGAGGTAACACGAAAATTAGACATCAGCCTGAGACAACTTTACTACTGGGAGTTAAAGGGGATTGTTAAACCGAAAATGGTGACTATGGGCTCACGTGAATTCAAGCGCTATTCTTTACGGGATTTTGAAGTTCTAAAGCGGGTTAAGGAATATCTTGATCAAGGGTATACATTAAATAGTGCTGTTCAAAAAGCCCATGCGGTTGCAGAGGAGGCCTGAACTTGAATCTACAGGGTATTTTAATTTTTGCGTTGGGAACTTGCCTCGGCAGCTTTTTAAATGTCTGTATTTATCGTTTGCCGAGGAAACGATCTATTGTAAGGCCTCGTTCACATTGCCCATTTTGTGAAAAAACCATTCCGTTGTGGTTAAACATACCGATTCTTAGCTATCTCATTTTAAGGGGAAAATGTTACAATTGTCGGGCAAAAATTCCTCTACGTTACCCTGTTGTAGAATTTTTAACCGGGGTGTTACTTGTTGTGTTATGGAGTAAATTCGGTTTGACCTGGCAGTTTTTACAGTACTCTACCCTCATTTTGTTTTTAATCCCGATTAGCTTTATTGATCTGGATTACAAATTGATTTTAAATATTCTCACCTTGCCCGGTATGTTGATCGGCATTCTCTTTTCTATTCTTTTGAAACTAAATAATTTGTCGTCGGCAATTTTAGGCCTGATTCTGGGAGGAGGGTTTCTTTACTTAATTGCTTTGCTGGGAAAATTAATTTTTAAAAAGGAAAGCATGGGTGGGGGGGATATCAAACTGGGTGCCATGATCGGGGTTTTCCTTGGACCCAAAGTGGTGGTGGCTCTTTTTTTAGCCTTTTTGTTTACCATCCCGATCATTATTATTGGCATGGGTACGGGAAGATTACGAGTGGGTAGCACTTTGCCGTTTGGTCCTTTTGTCGCCACAGCCGCTGTGACCCTAATTTGTTTTGGACATCAGTTGCTGGCAATTTATCTAACGGTTCTCGGCTTGTAAAGTAATTGCTAAGATTTATTCCGATACTCCGCAAGTGGCTTGGGATAAATTTCGATTTTTTTGTGATGTCATATCATTTTGTTCAGGTTAACACAAACGATGGCTTATGAGTAAAGTAGAACTTACTGAGGCGCAGAAAGTATCTTTTATCCCGTTTGAAAGCACGATAAAAATTCAGTCCCTGGTGACCGATCTCATCGATCTGATACGCGAAGCTTTAGTGGAGGTAAGTGGAGGTGACTTTTGTGTGTCCACGCTTGCCTGTGGTACCGATCAGATAAAAGTATTTACACGGCGACCTATTTCAGCCGGAGATTTAAAACAAATTAAGACGCGTTTGTTCGAACAAATCAAACAACAAAATTTATCTTATCGCCTGAATTATAAGGATTTCAAAGCGTTCATCAATGGGACTGAAGAATCGAAATATCAATACGATACTACTCAGAACCGTTTGCATCAATGTATTGTAACCAATCTGGAAATTCAAAAACAAACCATTGGGTATTTATTTTTAGGAAGCTTCAAACAATCCATTCATTTTCGTTATGCCAGGGTGGTCAATCAATTAACGGGAGATGTTACCCGAACTTTGCGTTATTTATGGTCGGCCTATGCCCAGCAGAATGAAAGGCTCTCCACGCTAATTTCGCGTAATATTGATGGCATTCTGTTGTGTAATCGAAAAAAGCGAATTTTATATATCAATCATGCCGCACGTCGGCTTTTAAAGATTCCAGAAGATGAGGATTTAATCGGTCAATCGTTAGCCAGATTACCCTATGGCTTTTTATTAGAGTTTCTGGAAGAAGCGCAGAAAGAAGGCATAACAGAATTCAACAATGTGGTGAATGCTTCAGATAATCATTCAAAATTACTGGGGGTCCACTTAGAACTTCTGAAAAATTCACGAAATCATGAAGTTGGCTGGGTGTTTATCATCAGGGATGTGACCAAAAACTGGCAGCGCGATCAACTCAAATCATCCTTATCAGCAGTAAGTCATGAGATTAGTGCGCCTTTCACTTCCCTGCAGGGTGCTCTGGATTTACTTCTGGATCGTGACCTTGGCGATCTCAATAGCGAGCAGGAACATTGTCTGCAAGTTATGAAAGACGATGTTTCTCGATTATATAAAATTATCTCTGAGTTGCTGGACCTCTCCCGATTTGAGGATGGCATTCAATTTCTGGAACGCCGAAAGCAGGTTCGATTAAGCCTGCTGGTGGATAAGGTCATCGACTCATTTCAGGCATTTGCTAAAACGAAAAATGTGAGGGTAGAAAATCGAGTACCGAAAAGCCTGCCAACTTTTCAGGGAGATCGGGACAAACTGCAACAGGTGCTTGCCAATTTAATTGAAAACGGTATTAAATTTTCGCTGCCTGGCGGACATGTAATTATCGATGCTGAACTTATTAAAACCACCCTGAAAGTGTGGGTAAAAGATCAGGGTGTAGGAATTCCGGTAGATGAATTTCGGAATATATTTGAAAAATTCCACAAAATAGACAATCATCCCGATGGTGAAAAATCCGGTCATGGCCTTGGTTTGAGTATAGCTAAACAGATCATCGAATCATTTGGCGGAGAAATCTGGGTTGAAAGCACGGTGGGTTCGGGCAGTACATTTTATTTTACCATTCCTGTTTGAGGTAATATGGCAAAGAAAATACTTATTGTAGAAGATTATACTAACATTGTCGACATTTTAACCCTGCGGCTACAAAAAATGGGCTATGAGGTCATTTCGGCTTTTGATGGTCAAGAAGGTTTAAAATTAGCCCGCCAGGAAAAGCCTGATTTAATCATTCTGGATGTATTGCTGCCCAAGATGAACGGCTATAAGGTTTGCCGTCTGCTTAAATTTGACATCAAATACAAACATATTCCCATCATCATGCTTACTTCGCGCGAAACCAAGAACCATGAACGAATTGGCCGTTCGGCCGGTGCCGATGAATATGTATTTAAATCGGATCGTTCGGGAATGCTGTTAAAACTTATTCGTAAGTATCTGGAAAAGCCCGATGAAGAAAGTGTTGAACAAAACTGACTGGGGAGATTACTGGACCTACAACAAAAAGCTGGATAACAAAAGTTTGCTGGAACGAGCTTTTTCTTTGCTGGCAAAAATTGGCATAAGTGTGGGAAAAGTGAATTTAGATGTACCTCTGAAAAATCCTTCTCAACCACCAACCGAGCAACAGGAAAAAAATTCAACATCAGATAAAAACAACCATCCATCGTGATTACCGAAGAAGATCAAAAATTTGGGGACTTTTTAGTAGAGAACGGTGTGCTTTCACCGGCACAGTTGCAGGAGGTCTTAAAGTTCAAACGACACCATGAAGAAGACCTTGTCCAGATTATTATCCAGAAAGGTCTGGCTACCAGCAAGGATGTTTATGTTTGTCTCGCCGATTATTTGAGTCTGCCATTTATTGAATTGCAGGATTACAGCATCGATCCAGAGGTGGTGGAGTTGGTTCCGAAGGAACTGGCTTATAAATATCATGTAATGCCGGTTTTTCGCATAGAGAACAATTTGACGGTAGCCATGTCCAATCCCGGTGATGTACATGCCATGGATGCCATACGTCGGGAGACTGGTCTGGAGGTGGAACCTGCTATCAGCCTGGAAAATGATATTCTGTCGGTTCTGGAGAAATACTACGGGGTTTCGGAGAGTTTAGAGTCCACGCTGGATGAGGTAATACAAAATATCGAAGAAGAAAAACCTGATGAAGAAGAGCAAACATCTGCGGAAAAATTAAAGCAACTCAGTGCGGAAGCGCCGGTGGTCAAGCTGGTCAATTTGATCATAGCGCAGGCGATTCTGGACAAAGCCAGTGATATTCATATTGAGCCGGAGGAAAAAAGTCTGCGAGTCCGTTATCGAATCGATGGCATTTTACACGAGGCATTTAATCCACCCAAACATTTACAGGCGGCCATCATTTCACGCATTAAAATTTTATCGGACCTGGACATTGCCGAAAGTCGTGTGCCTCAGGATGGACGTTTTCAGGTATCCTTAAATGGACGGGAAGTTGATTTGCGTGTTTCCACTTTACCCACAGTCCATGGTGAAAATGTGGTGCTTCGTATTCTGGATAAAAGCAGCCTGATGATCGATCTCGAGGAACTGGGATTCAGTGAGGACTCCCTCAAACAATTTAAGAGCCTTCTCGCAAGTTCCTATGGGATTATCCTGGTAAGCGGACCGACAGGCAGTGGAAAAACCACCACGCTGTATTCGGCTTTGCAATCCATCAACACACCGGATAAAAATATCGTAACCATAGAAGACCCGGTGGAATATCGATTGAAGATGATTCGGCAATCCCAGGTAAATGTTAAAGCCGGGTTGACCTTTGCCTCGGGTTTACGGGCCATATTGCGTCAGGACCCTGATATCGTCATGGTGGGCGAGATTCGTGATTCAGAAACCGCCAAAATTGCTGTTGAAGCCGCCCTGACCGGGCATCTGGTGTTGTCTACCATACACACTAATGATGCCCCTGGCGGCCTGACCCGCCTGACTGAGATGGGTGTGGAACCATTTCTAACCGCCTCCGCTACCGTAGGAGTGGTGGCTCAAAGATTGGTGCGTCGAATTTGTGAAAATTGTAAAGAGCCGTATAAGCCCTCGCCTGCAATTCTCGAAGAATTAGGTATTTCACAGGAAAAAGAGCGGAGATTTTACCGTGGCGTGGGCTGCGAAGAATGTAAAAATACCGGTTACAAAGGTCGCATGGGGATTTACGAAATCATGAGCATGGATGAAACCTTGCGTGAGTTGACACTGAAACAAGCCTCCAGCGATCAAATAAAAAAAGTGGCTATACAGCACGGTATGCGCACTTTACGCCAGGATGGATTATTTAAAGCTATTCAGGGAATTACAACACTGGAAGAAGTAATCCGTGTAACTAATGTCGATTAATGGATGTGACGATAAAGATTGATAAAAGAATGACTTAGTAGGAGAGGGTAGACTATGAGCAAAACCGGTACCATTCTGGTGGTGGATGATGAACTGGATTTTTTACGGACCGTCAAAGAAATATTAGAACAATTAGATTATAAAGTAGACACAGCTAATTCCGGTTATGAAGCCTTACAGATGTTAGGTCTGGAACATTACGATCTGGTGGTGCTGGACCTGTATATGCCCCTGATTAACGGTATCGATACTTTAAAACGCATTCGAAAAATTGATCCCGGGCTGCCCGTGATTATTTTAACGGCAGATAGTAAGGTCAATACGGTAGTGGAAGCCATGAAGTTAGGTGCCTATGACTATTTTAATAAACCCATTGAATGGGATCGCTTTAAAATTGCCATAAAAAACGCCCTTCAGACCAAAGCGCTGCGCAGTGAAATTAAACGTTTAAAATTTCAACTGCAGGACCGCTACGGATTTGATCATATTGTTGGTCACAGCAGTAAAATGCAGGAAGTTTTCCGCAGTCTTGAGCGGGTGATTGACTCGAACGTCACGGTCTCCATTCGTGGAGAGAGCGGTACCGGTAAGGAATTGCTTGCCAAAGCCATCCATTTTAATGGGCCACGCAGAAATAAGCCTTTTGTAACGGTAAACTGTGCGGCTATTCCCGAAACTTTGCTGGAAAGTGAACTGTTTGGCCATGAGAAAGGAGCTTTCACCGGGGCCATCGCCCGACGTGTGGGTAAATTCGAACAGGCCGACGGGGGCACCCTATTTCTTGATGAGATCGGCGACATGCCCATGTCAACTCAGGTGAAAATTTTACGAGTTCTACAGGAGCGCAAATTCCAGCGTGTGGGTGGGAATGAAACCATTGAGGTGGATGTAAGGGTTATTTCGGCTACCAATAAAAATCTGGAAGAGGAAATGGCCAGAGGCAATTTTCGTGAAGATTTATATTATCGCATCAGCGTTTACCCGATCTTTGTACCGCCTCTCAGAAAGCGGAAGGAAGATATTCCGGCTCTGGTGGCTTTCATGCTGGAAAAATTCAATAAAGAAAATAAGCGAAAGATTCGGGCTGTGGCACCGCGCACCATGGATTATTTAATGAATTATAACTGGCCTGGCAATGTTCGTGAACTGGAAAATGTCATGGAACGCGCTTTCCTAAATTGCACCGATGGGATTCTGTATCCTGAACATCTACCCATTACCATCACATCCTATAAGCTGGACAATAACAGCGGCGATGCCTATATCGATTTAAAAAAAGCCGTAGCCCTGACCAAAAAAATAACCCCATTGAAAGAACTGGAAAAAGAAGTTCTTAAACAGGCTTTACGTCTTACCAATTACAACATGTCCATTGCTGCGGCTGAGCTCGGCATCGGGCGCACCACACTTTATCGAAAACTGCATAAATATCGAATTGCCATTCACCGTTAAAACATTTCTTCATACAAATCATGCCGGAATACGAATATAAAGCCATTAATGACGTTGGTGTAGAAGTGGTTGAAATCATGGAGGCTCCTAATCCTGCGGCTGTTGCAGAACGCCTTGAAAAACTGGGCTACTTGCCTTTAAAAATCCAGGAAAAAGAACGTAGTGCAGGATTAACCCTGTTTGCCAGGCGCTCACGTATCAAGCAGGATCAAATTATTGTGTTTACCAGACAACTGGTAACCCTTTTAAAGGCCGGGGTTCCTTTGCTCGCCTGTCTGGAGGCTCTGGTGGAACAAAATGAAAATCCAACCATGCAGGAAGTTTTAAGAAAGATTTACGTAGATATTGAAAGTGGCATCAGTTTTTCGGAAGCGTTGAGTAAACATCCAAAAGTTTTTTCGGAGCTTTACATTAACACCATTAAGGCCGGTGAAGCAGGAGGTGCTCTGGATGAGGTGCTGGAAAGACTGGCGGTTCTCATGGAACATGATCAGGAAACCAGAGCTCGAATTAAAGCCGCCATGCGCTATCCTGTAATTGTCGTGGTGTCTCTTTGTGTGGCTGGAGTAGTTTTGATGATGCTGGTGGTCCCTAAATTTATCACGCTCTTTGAACAGGTTGGCGCAGAATTGCCTCTCCCAACAAGAATTCTCATCGGTACTTATAATTTACTGGCCAATTACTGGTACATATTGCTGGCAGTTCTGGGCACGGCAATTTTCGCTTTTGTGAGATACATTAAAACCGAATCCGGTGCTTATCAGTGGGACAAATTTAAGCTAAATGCCCCCATATTTGGTGACTTAAATGTAAAAACGGCCATGTCCCGCTTCACACGCATGTTTGAAACGCTCAATAGCAGTGGTTTGCCTATCTTACAGACTCTGGAAATAGTCTCTAAAACGGTTGGCAATGTGGTTGTGGGGAAGGAAATCGAAAAAGCCAGTTATGGCATCATTCAGGGGCAGGGAATTGCTGAGCCCTTGAGTCAGAGTAAAATTTTCCCCCCCATGGTAATTAAAATGATTTCTGTGGGTGAAAAATCTGGTTCCCTGGATGAAATGTTGTTAAATGTTTCCAAACATTACGACCGGGAAGTAGACTACGCGGTGAAAAATTTAACCTCCATGATCGAACCCATTTTGACGGTGGCCCTCGGGGTCATTGTGTTATTTTTAGCCCTGGCAATCTTTCTACCTATGTGGGATTTAACCAAACTGGCCCAGTAATTTTCAAATTGAATCACTGACTTGTAAAAATACAGATGAAAAATCGGAACACTATTCCAAAAAGAAACAGCGCAACTATTACTTTAATAAAAACAAAATATTACAAAATAAATATTCTGACATACCAGGTTAATCATACCGTTTTGATACAGTCCTGTAATATT
>CAZMEG010000012.1:1530-10547 GCA_964565205.1 uncultured Cytophagia bacterium | reverse complement strand
AAGCAAAATTTAAAGAATCCTTAATTCATTGGCATATCAATTGCAAAAAGTTAATATAAAATTAATAAAAAGTTTTACTTAACAACCTATCAGACATATGGAGGTGTTGTGATGAAAAATCAAAGTGGTTTCACCCTGATTGAATTAATCATGGTGATCGTCATCCTGGGGATTCTGGCAGCCATTGCGGTGCCTCGGTTTGTGGATTTGAGTGACAGTGCAAAGGCCGCCAAATGCAAGGCGAATCAGGCCGCCGTAGAGGCCGCCGCATCCATTGCTTATGCGGATAGCGCCATTGCTGGAAATCCGAGATTCCCTGTGGCTTTGACGCCTGCCATGTTTCGTAATGGTCAAATTCCCACGTGCCCCTTCGATGGTGACCCCATTGCCTATGATCCAACCAACGGAACGGCCAGTTGCCCAAATAATATTCCCGAACATCAACGCTAAGGCTTTAAAACTCTATGATGGAGGAAAAATGAAAGGGAAGCTTACAGCAATGAGGCTTCCCTTTTAATTTGAACCGTGATGAACAATCAAAAAGGTTTTAATCTAATCGAACTGATTATTGTGGTGGTTATCGTGGGAATTATTAGCTACCTGGCCGTGGCCAGGTTTGGTAACAGTGTCGAATCATTACAATATGAAAGTATTGTAAAAAAGCTCGCCGGTGATATCCGTTATGCCCGGCAATTAGCAGAAACCGAGGGACTTGGCACTCAGGTACATATCGATCAATTTAATAACCGCTACTTTTTAAAATGGTCTGATGGCCAATTTATTAAAAATCCGGTAGGAGGAGGAGATTTTATTATTCAACTGGGAGTCAAAGATTTTTCAAAAGTTCAAATTACCGCCACGGGTTTTAATGGCGGGAGATTGGATTTTGATAAAAGCGGACGCCCCTTAAATGCCGGAGTACCTTTTTCCGGTACATTAACCCTGGTCGTTTTCAACAATAGAAAAAAAATCGAAATTACCGGAGAAACCGGGCTGATTAAAATTAAAGATTTTTAGAAGATGAAAGATTTGCAAAAAGAATCAGGTGTGACATTACTGGAATTGATTCTTGTGGTAGTGATGATTTCCATATTAGCCGGCTTTGTTTCCAGCATGATTTATAATGAAATCAATACCTATCAAATTGTTACCAGTCGATCCGAGGTGATTCAAAACTTACAGAGAACCACGCAATTCATGAGTAAAGAATTACGAGAAATCATGAATCCTGACAGTATTTTCCAGGCCTCGACCGATTCTATTCGTTTTGATAAATGGGGAGACATTCCCATTTCTTACAAACTTGTTGATGGGCAACTTTTTAGAAATAACGCCATTTTAATTCCTTCAGTGAATATGTTTTCTTTTACTTATTATGATAATTCTGGTAATCAATTAGCCAGTCCTGTGGCAAACCCTGATAAAATCAAAAGTATTGAACTTAAAATTATTAAAATACTGAAAGGGCAACCGATAACTTTAAATACTAAAGTGACACCCAGAAATTTTTTGCAATGAAGCGTAATCAAAATATCTGGTTAAACGAAAGCGGTTTTACTCTTTTAGAATTAACAACCGTGCTTTTCATTTTCATTGCTTTAACAGCCATTGCTGTTCCAAGGTATATAGACATGCGTACTCGAATCAAGGCCAATATTTGTAAAGCGAATCAACTGGCCATTGAAACAGCAATTACCCTGGCTTATGCGGATAGTTTAATTAAAGGCAGCAAAAGATTCCCTCGACGTCTGGTACCTCAGATGTTTAAAAATGGCAAAATCCCTACCTGTCCCGAAGACGGCAGTCGTTACTGGTACAGTCGAAAACGTCAGAGGGCCTTCTGTCGAGCAAAAAATAGACGAATCCGACGTTTGCATAACCGGAGAAGACGATAATGTGTGTAAGAAATTTCTTCGTCGAAATAAAAAATTCACGTGGAAGTACCCTTCTGGAACTGCTACTGGTAATTATTTTTCTCGGTGTTGCTCTTGTTTCAACAATAAGCGTGATGTCTTCAAGCCTGTATAACAGCTTTGATACGGAAATTATGCTTACGGCAGTAAACCTGGCCCATGAAAAATTGGAAGACATTTTTTATGATAAAAATAACAAGGGATATGGCTTTGTAAAAGAACAGAATTACCCGGTGGAAAATGAACCGGATGGTAAAAAGGGATTTACCCGCTCTGTTTCAGTTACAGACTTTACCACTTACAAAGAAGTAAAAGTTACAGTCACTCATGCTAATATTCCAGATTGTGTTCTGGTGGCTTATTTAACCAATTACTGATGCAAATGAAAAACGAAAAAGGATTTTCCCTGGTCATGGCCATCATCGCTGGCATGTTTTTGTCCATTCTGGGCTATGTGACCATTTCGGCCGTGATCATAGATAATCGAATAGGTGTCCACCACTTGCAATCTACTCAGGCATTCTGGATTGCAGAAAGCGGGATAGAATTAGCTACCCGCTGGCTAAGATTTCAGGACCCTCCTCCCGGAGGCATTGTGCCTTTTGTAAAATATGATCATGAACCACTTGGCGCTGGTTCCTACACAGTAACCATCGATCCTGATGATAACAACACCAACACATACCTTAAAAAGTATAAAGTGGTCTCAGTAGGAGAAGTCGATAAAGTAGTACGAAAAATCGAAGTCGAAATGGAAATGACCACTTTTAATCGGTATGCTTATTTAACCGGTGACGAGGGTGGAACTATATGGTTCAACACAGGTGACCTTATTGAAGGTCCGTTACACAGTAATGATCAGATTTCTATCATTGGTAGCCCGGTTTTTATGGGGAAGGTTACAAGTTCGGCAAGTTCCTTCAATAAAGGAAGCCCATATAACCCGGATTTTCAGGACGGTTACCAATTAGGTGTGCCGCCAATTTTCTTTCCCACCCAGCAGGATATTATCGATAATTACTGGGCGGTGAATACCGAACCCCCTCAGCTCATAATTGATGCACGTTTTGGCAAAGAAGCCAGCATTGAATTTAATCCGGATGGAACCCTAACTTACAATGTCTGGCACTGGGAAAATGGTCAGCAAGTTTATGATATTCAAAATGCGGTCGCTAATATTGCGGATTTAAACGGACTGGTGTTTGTAAAAGGGGATGTGGAAGTAAAAGGTACCCTCGATGGGGTCATCACCCTGATTGCCACAAAAAATATTTATATTACCGACAATCTGGTTTATGAAATGTCCGATGCCAGTGGCAAACCTCTGCCCAACAGTGATGATATGCTGGGGTTAATTTCATTTAAGAACATCGTGGTGGCGGATAATGCCGCCAATCGTGATGATGTCATCATTAACGCAGCCATATTAACCCTGGACAAATCGTTTACTGTGGAGAACTACTGGAGTGGCTCTCCCCGGGGCAAGTTGACCATCTGGGGTTCGTTAAGTCAGAAAGTACGTGGTCCGGTGGGAACTTTTGGCTGGTGGGGTACAACCGGTTACCAGAAGGATTATCATTATGATTCTCGATTCATTGACACGCCACCACCTTATTATCCTTCCACCGGACAGTATCATTACAATTACTGGAGAGAAATAACAGATGAATAAATGATGTTGGGAGGTCATGATGGTACTTTTTTTCATCACAGGATTTGTTTTTTTATTGTTCAGTTTATTATTCCTTTTTGCTCCCAAAATGCTGGTGAAGTTAAGTGAGATTAGCAATAAAATGATTTTTACCGATTATGGTGCGATTGTGCATCGGAAATGGTCGGGTGTGGTGTTGCTCATCCTAAGTTTCTTAATGTTTTATTTAGGAGTGAAAATTTGATCATAAAAGGTATTCGTATAATTTTTTTAATATTATTAACCTATTTGTTTTCATTTAATTCACAGGCTACTGAATTAAGGGGTGCCATTTCTGGTACATTAACAAAAGCCAACAGCCCTTATGTGGTCACGGCTGACCTGTTTGTGGTAAGTGGGCAATCCCTCACCATTGAAGCAGGCGTAGTCATAAAATTTAATAGCAATGTCTCTTTTTTTATTGATGGCCAGTTGATTGCCGAAGCAACCCCCAACGATTCCATCTCTTTCACATCAAATAACGCAAGGCCCAATGTTGGGGACTGGAATGGTATTTTTTTCCGAACCGGATCAGCGGGTTCCCTGAAATATGTGGTTGTAGAATATGCTGCTACGGGTATTGAAATTACCGGGGTGTCGCCAACCATTTCCAATTCGACTTTTCGTCACAATAACAACGGAATGGATTGCCTGACATCTTCCTCACCTGTTATTCAAAATAATCATTTTGATCAAAATATTAATTCCGCGATACGCTGTATTTCTTCCACGCCTACCATAAAAGGAAATCATTTTAAAGGGAACAGTACCGATGGGTTCGAATCGGTTATTCTCTGTAATAATTCTTCAGCTTTAATTGTTCAAAATTTATTTCAAAACAACGGTAACTCAGCCATCGATTGCACAAATAATGCCCGCCCTAAAATTTACAATAATACCATTGTTAATAATAACTTTGCAATCACTATAACTGATTCTTCGCCATTAATTAAAAATAATATCATTGTTAATAACACTCAGGGGGTTGTCGCCGATAATTCGCAACCGGTCATTGCTTACAACGATGTATGGTCAAATAGTGGAGGCAATTTTGTGGGCACTCCAACCGGAGTAGGAGTCATTAACACGACGAATGCCAATGGCGATCCCTCTGATGCATTTTTCAACATTACGCTTAATCCAGACTTTGTTAATCCCGGTTCTGATTTTGAATTAAAGTCTACTTCCCCTTGTATCGATGCCGGGGATCCTGCTAATCCGGGGAGTGTTATCATCACGGGTTCGGCCCCCGATATGGGAGCTTTTGAATTTAATACAACGGTTCCGGTTGAATTGAGCTCTTTCCAATTTGTTGAAGGTAAATTACGCTGGGTTACAGTTTCCGAAACAAACAATTTTGGCTTTGAGATTCAAAGAAGCACCGACAAAGCCGGTCCTTTTGAGGTAATTGGATTTGTACGTGGCTTTGGTACGACCACCGAGAAACATGTTTACGAATTTAAAGATAATGTAAAAGCAGGAATTTTTTATTATCGTTTAAAACAAATTGATTTAGACGGGAGCTGGACATTAAGCGAGATAATAAAGGCTGTTTACCATTTGCCAGAACGATTTCTACTGGAACAGAATTATCCCAATCCATTTAATCCTGAAACTGCTATTGTTTTTCATATTGGGGGTACCTCGCAAGTAATGGTGAACTTATCGATTTACAATTCTCGAGGGCAAAAAGTTGCCGATTTATTAAATGAACTCGTAAAACCAGGAAGTTTTAAACTTCGATGGAATGGGGTCGATAATGGAGGTAGGCCTGTGGCATCCGGGATTTATTATTACAGATTACGAGTTGATGATCAGGTGATTACCCGCAGGATGATCTTGAGTCGATAAGTTGCAAACCTGTTAATTCCTAAAATATGACTATGAATAAGAGTGCTAAAAATGTGTTGTTTTTAACACCGCTGGTAATTTTTATCTGGTGGCAATGTTCCAAACAACCCCCTCTTGATCCATTTCAAACAGGCAATGATAATTTTGTTGTCCTGGCGCAATTAGATGCAGAGCCCAAAAACCTTCACCCGGGAGAAAATGCTAAGATAATTGCTGTACTTCTGGATAACTTAAATCGCCCGGTGGCTGGCAAAAAGTTAGAATTTACTGCCAGTAAAGGCATATTGAATCCCACAGTTAGCGTGACCAATGACTCCGGCCAGGCCGTTACCCAATTTACGGCTCCGGATCAACCCGGTTCGGTAGTCATAACGGCCAGATTGGAAGACTCCCAAACCCGCAGTATTAACCTTGAAATCCAGGACCCTGCCTCACAACGTGCCACTATTGTGCCTGAGGATTCGTCGATCTTAGCCAATGGCATCAGTTCTACAAAAATACGTACAGTCTGGCTTGATCAGCAGGCGAGGCCTTTAAAGAATGTAGAAATACGATTTGAAACCACGGCTGGTCAAATTGTGCCAGCGCTGGTACTTACCGATTCATCAGGCCTGGCAGTGGCGGAGTTGTTTTCGATTGCCAGCGATAAAGATACGGTAGCGCAAGTTAGTGCCCATGCCAGTGGCGAAACCATTCAAACGCAGGTACGGTTTCGAGGTATTTCCTTTGCTTTAACTGCTTCACCACAGGAACTGGTCGCTGATGGTAGAAGCACGGCAACGATTACAGCCTTACTGAAGGAAACTACCTCAACTTTTGCTATTCCGGGAGCTGAAATAACCTTTGGGACCACTCTGGGTACCATTCCAAAGACAGGAGTTACCAATGAAAGTGGAGTTTTACAGATTAATTTAACCAGTGCTCCAGACACTGGCATGGCAAAAGTCACGGCCGTTTACGGTAAGACTTTTGCCAAAGTGGTAGAGGTTCATTTTACCGAATCGAGGCCTACATATCTGGATTTATCGGCGAATCCCCCGGTCATTCTGGCCGATAACCAGAGCACTTCCACCCTTACCGCAAAAGTCTCGGATCAAGCCAACAATCCTGTGCCCGATGGCACTCCGGTTTTGTTTGAAATCATTGAAGGGAGCGGTACCATTGAATCGAATAAAGTAACTAATGCTGGGATCGCCACCAGCACACTTACCAGCAGCCTGCAACCCGATACGGTAACCATAGTGGCGCGGGTAGGTTCCCTGACCGATACAACCCTGGTTCGCTACGTGGTGGGTGAACCCGCCACCTTAACTCTGACAAGCGACTCCACTTCATTACCTGCCGATGGACAAACCAGCACCAGACTGATTGCCACTGTTTTTGATGCCGCTGGTAACCCGGTTGAGGATGGTATCAAGGTAAGTTTTGTGACCAATATCGGTCAGGTCACGCCTTTTGCACAAACAAAGAATGGCCAGGCCGTCGCTCAATTTTCCAGCAGCCAGACGGGTGTGGCTACGGTAACGGCTTCGGTGGGAAATCTTTCCGATGAAGTCACCATCAAATTGCGACCGGGCCCACCCAATAGCATACTCCTGAGCTTCGATCCGAATTCGCTGGGAGTCAAAGACTCAGGACGAAATCAAACCGTCACCATTACTGCACGGGTAGTGGATAGTAAAAATAATCCGGTGGAAGATGGCACCCTGGTAAAATTTTCCATCTTTTCTTCGCCCGGGGGTGGGGAATTTCTCAGCACCACCGATCCTGTGCCCACTTTAAATGGTCAGGCCCAGGTTTCCTTCAATAGTGGAATACGCTCTGGTGCTGTAAGAATTATGGCCCAGGTGACCGATGCCCAGGGCAATCCGGTGGTTCCTGAAGTACGTGCCATTTCCACAGAGCTTATCATATTTGCCGGCCCACCTTACATTGAAGATGTTAACAACCCGAGTTCAAGCCATCTTTCAGTAGGAGTTATGCCTTTGAATGTTCTGGGTTGGGGTGTGGTTAATAATACAGCCATAGTTACGGCCGTGGTTGGAGACAAATTTAATAATCCCGTTCCTCCCGGCACGGCTGTATTTTTTACCACCACCGGAGGGGTCATTTCAACTCATACCGGTTTCACTAACGAAGAAGGTGTGGCTTCTGTGATTATTCACACGGCGCAACCTTTTCCCACAGTCACAAGATATCACAACACATTTTTTGATCCCAACGAAGACCATCCCGATTTTAATCGATCAACCAATCAAATTCCAGGTTTAAGTCCTGATTATGAAGGTGGGGAAGTAGTCAATTCTATGGGTGATACAGGTGAAAATGATGGTGTGGCAAGAATATTAGCTGTCACTGAAGGGGTAGATGCTAATGGACATTCGGCAAGAGTCTGGGCAGTTACAGATCTGGTTTTCTCCGGGGCCATTCAGGTATTTGAAATCACCGTCTCTGACACAGCACTCAGTCCTGGGGAATCCGCCATAGTTTCGTTTAAAATTTATGATGTAAATGGCAATCCCATTGCGCCAGGGTCTGAAATTTCCATACAGGCCAGCGAAGGTGAGCTATCCTGGACCAGTTTAACCACAGGAGATCCAGGCGTAACTCATTATCAAGTCCTGCTGACTAATAATCTCGATCCCACGGATCCCGATGCCAGAGCCACCACGACGACCGTAAACATAACCGTAAACAGCCCCAATGGAAATCTCATAAAAAGCTCAACCCCCATAAATCTTAATTTGAACTAAGAAAATCAAGAAATGAAAAAAACGATCCCATGTTCAATCTTTTTATTGCTACTTTACCCCCTAAATGTTTTTTCACAAACCATTGCCTTTCCTGTGGTAGAGACCACTCACGAGGTTACCGTGAGTTTTACAGGTGGATTCCAGAAGTTAAACATCCAAAAAATCGATTATGAATCACACCGTTATTTTTTACGAACCGTATGGAATGTATCAAAATTTTTCAGTTTATATGGTGAAGTTGGATTTGCTGATTTGACTTTAAAAGCACCTAATGATATGGAAAATTTGCAAAGCAAGTTGAGAGTTTTAGCAGGGCTGGGTGTTCAGATAAAATGGTTACACTTTCGTTCATCGGGCCTGACCTTTTTTTCTCAGCTTCAGGGGTTTCGTCAGGCAATATCCCCCGAAAGTGTAGAAAGATTTATTGTGGGCACCGTTGAGGTCGCCAAGATTAAACAAATTAAATATGACTGGCGTGAAGTTGCTGGGAGTGCTGGTGTGGAAAAGTCCCTTGGAGAATTGAAATTTTATGCCGGTAGCCAGTTTAGATTTATAAATCGAGATGAAAAACATATAGAACAAATATTAATAGAAGAAACGGGTTCAACTTCTTTAACCCAATTTTCCGGAGAATATATTAGTGGTGTGCGAGCTTATGGTTTCGTGGGTTTGCAGATTGATTTACCAGATCGTTTTCAATTGGGATTGGAATTCATTGGAAGAAATGATCAGGATTTTGCTATCTATTTTGGTATTAGTCAGTCTGGAAAATTGTAATAAAATGGCGTTAAATAAACAAATAGAAATGTG
>CAZMEG010000012.1:0-1520 GCA_964565205.1 uncultured Cytophagia bacterium | reverse complement strand
TTGGGGAGGTGTTTAAAATAAAATTTAAATTTTAGTAAAAATCGTTTTTATTTTGCAGAGAAATCTTTATTTTATTAGCCAAAGGAAAGGTAAATAACGAGGTACAGGGAGTTATGAAATTTCGTAGACCTAAAAAAGACGATAAAATTCGGCTTATCTATTTCTCTCCAGATCAATCCGATATTCGTCAAATAGAATTCAGTATTCGTGGGTTGCTTTTAACCATCTTTTCTATTCCACTCATACTGGGTGGGCTCTATTTTTTGTCTGTCACAATTTGCAACAGACTGTATCAAGATAAAACTAAATTGACCTTTTTTAACTCACGTAGTATTTTGAAAGATACCTTGAATCATGTGAAAAATAATATCAATAAATTTGTAGAAAACATAGAGCCAGGCGATAACGGCCCTGAGACTGAGGATCTGGAAGTGTTTTTAGAACTTTCTTCTACGGATTCTGAACTTGAATTTTTACGCAATGATAACACGAAAAACCAGAAATTGATGCTTGCTTCTTTTAATGAAGATTTAGATGTAGACATGCAGGATATCAGTGAATATATGAGCATGTTACAATACAAACTTGAAAAGGCAAAAGAATTACAGGGCGAAATCGAAGATAAATATTTGCAAAGAGTGGATAAAATTAAACATATCCCCTCCATTCGTCCAGTCAACGGGGCTCGCATCACCGATAAATTCGGCAAACGTCGCGATCCTTTTATCAAAAAGATAAAACACCATAACGGTGTCGATCTCTCTGCCCGGTACGGGACTAAAGTCTATGCACCCGCCGATGGAGTGGTGGAATTTACCCGGGTGAGATATCGTAAAGATCAAGGATTTGGGCGTGTGATAATACTCAATCATGGTAATGGCTATAAAACTCTTTTCGGGCACCTTTCCCGTATTTTTGTCAAGGTCGGTCAGAAGGTAAAACGCTGGGATGTTATTGGTTTATCGGGTAATACCGGTAGAGCTACGGGGCCTCATTTACATTATGAGGTCTGGCGATATGGCCGCCCTCAAAATCCAGAAGATTTTATGCTGAATTAATGATCTTTTCAGGTTAAAATTACCTTTTGGACTGGGGCCTTTGATATTCTTCTACAAAAGCTTTCGAATATGTGATGAACATTGGAGGAAGCTGTATAAAAAAGATGCGTTAAGCATCTGCAATCTGAAGCTCCAAATTTTTTCACGGCTGGTTCCACGGAAGGAAGAATGGAAAAAACCTGAGCCCATCTGTGTTCCTGTTGAACAGGTGATATATTGTACCAGACCTGTTTAATTTGACCGTATTTAACAAGGTAGTCGATATGCCAGTGTAGGTTTTTGTGTTGTGATATATGTCGGTTTAAACGGGCTCTTAGTCCACCCGGCCCAAAAGAACTTCCAATATAAAAATAATAACCGACTATAAAAGTAAACTTGCCAAGTTTCCCAATGCTTAAGGTTTTATTAAAATTAACTTTTACTACTAAAACGTAAGTACCTTTGGAGTATGGAAATTTATTT
>CAZMEG010000011.1:16389-19018 GCA_964565205.1 uncultured Cytophagia bacterium | reverse complement strand
TCATCCTGTTTATTACTTTACTGATTATCAGTGCTGGCTTTTCTTTTTTACAACAAGATTTTTCCAGGGTTAAAATTAAAGTGACGCATGTAGCTGGTAAGGTTTATATGCTGGAAGGCCGTGGCGGTAACATTGGTGTATCGGTGGGTGAGGATGGTATTCTAATGGTAGATGATCAATTTGCCCCACTGGCGGATAAAATCAAAGCTGCCTTAAAAGACCTGAGCAGTGGAGAGCTGAAGTTTATCCTGAATACTCACTGGCATGGGGATCACACCGGGGGCAACGAAATATTTGGACGTGAAGGCACTATTATCGCTCATACAAACGTTCGTAAACGCCTTTCCACCAAACAAAATATTCGAGGACGGGAGATTGAGCCAAAGCCTAAAGAGGCCTGGCCGGTGATTACTTTTGATCAATCATTGTCTGTCCATTTTAATGGTGAAGAGATCAAGGCAATCCATTTCCCTCATGGTCATACGGATGGGGATGTGGTGATATTTTTTACCGGTTCCAACGTGGTACACATGGGGGATCAATTTTTCGCCGGTCGGTTTCCATTTGTTGATTTAGGCAGTGGGGGAGATGTGGAAGGTTATACTAAAAATGTTGGTGAAGTTATCAAACAACTACCCGAAGATGTAAAAGTTATCCCCGGACATGGCCCCCTTTCTACCTTACAGGATTTGAAAGAATTCCATAAAATGCTTACGGAAACCATTGGAATTGTAAAAGAAAAAATGCAAGCTGGAAAGAGTCTTGATGAAATTAAACAAGAGGGATTGCCTGAAAAATGGAAATCCTGGGGGAGCGGCTTTGTAAACACCGATTTCTGGATTGAAACCATCTATAAAAGTATTTCCAAAAAGATGACTCAGAAATAATTAAATTATCCTTATTCATATTCAGTCAAAAAGAACTTTATGTTTCGGTTAAACATTCTAATACTTAATGGATTACGTGGGAGTGCCAGTATGAGTAGTAGAAAACCAAAAACCTTTCTTTTAATCATATCTTCAATATTAGTATTCACTTTAATTAAAGCTTTCCCGGGCACAGATAAAAAACGACCTCCTGAAACGCCACGCAAAGAGGTACGGGAAGTTCTGCACGGCGTGGAAATTGTCGACCCGTATCGATGGCTGGAAGACCAAAATAGTCCGGAAACCCGGGCCTGGATTGATGCACAAAATGCTTACACACAATCTCTTCTCAGTGATTTCCCCGGTCGAGAAAAATTAAAAAAGCGGTTAACAGAACTTTTAAAAGTCGATGTTATAAATTTGCCTTATGGGCGTGGCGGGCGTTACTTTTTTACCAGGCGTACAGCCAATCAGAATCTGGCCGTTATTTATATGCGTCACGGATTACATGGTAAAGACGAAGTTTTGATTGACCCACACAAATTGAGTTCCGATTTCTCAAGGAGTGTCCAGATACGAGACGTTTCACAGGATGGGAATCTTCTGGTCTACGGGATACGGCACGGGGGTGAAGATGAGGTCATTTTACGTTTTTATGATGTAGAAAAACACCAGAATTTACCCGATAGTTTACCGCGTGCACGTTACTTCAGCATTTCTATAACGCCCGATAATCAGGGTATTTTTTATACCCGGCATGAAAAGAAGGGGCCAAGAATTTATTATCATAAAATCGGTAGTGACTACAAAAAGGATCGATTGATTTTTGGTGAAGGTTACGATTTTAGCAAGATTATTCTTTCTCGACTGTCTAATGATGGCCACTATTTGCTTATTCATGTGTTACATGGTTCTGCCGGGAAAACTGACGTTTTCGTGAAAGATTTACGTCATAATGGTAAAATGATTACGGTAATGGAAGGTGTGGATGCTCGTACTTTTGGTTACATAGGTGGCGACAAATTATATCTGGAAACCAACTGGCAGGCCCCCAACCATCGCGTTATGGTACTTGATCTGGAAAGTCCCCCTCAATCTCCTGATGAGTGGCGGGAGGTGATCCCGGAACAACCTTTTCCCATTCAAAGCTTTGACCTGGCCGGCGGGAAATTGTTCGTACATTATCTTGAAAATGTAGTTTCTCGCCTAAAAATTTATAATCCCGATGGTACCCTCGACACGGAGGTCCATTTACCGGCCATGGGTTCAGTGAGTGGTATCAGGGCCCGATGGGAGAGTCCGGAGGTATTTTTTGTATATTCATCTTTCCATATTCCCACAACAATTTATCGCTATGAAATAGAAACAAAACGTCTGGAGGTGTGGGCAAAGCGTAATATAAACATCGATACGGACAATATTGAAGTAAAGCAGGTCTGGTATCATTCCAAAGACGGCACTCGAATACCCATGTTTCTTGTTCACAAAAAGGGTCTGCAGCCTAATGGAGCTATTCCAACCTATTTGACAGGATACGGGGGGTTTAATATTTCGAGACGGCCGGGTTTTTCGGCAAATACGGTGCTCTGGGTTGAGCTGGGTGGATTGTATGCTTTACCGAATTTGCGTGGTGGGGGTGAATTTGGCGAGAAATGGCATCGGGCTGGCATGCTGGAAAAAAAGCAAAATGTTTTTGATGATTTTATCGCGGCTGCTGAGTGGTTAATTAAAGAAGGTTACACCAATCCATCGAAACTGGCTAT
>CAZMEG010000011.1:5035-16379 GCA_964565205.1 uncultured Cytophagia bacterium | reverse complement strand
GAGGACTGCTGGTTGGCGCCGCCCTGACTCAACGCCCTGATTTGTTTAAAGCGGTAATTTGTGCTGTTCCGCTGCTGGATATGATTCGTTACCACAAATTTCTGGTAGCACGTTTTTGGATTCCGGAATATGGCTCCTCAGATGATCCTGAACAATTCAAATATTTGCTTGCCTACTCCCCCTATCACAACGTGAAGAAAGGAACGAAATATCCAGCCGTACTTTTTATTACAGGAGACTCCGATACCCGGGTGGCTCCCCTGCATGCACGCAAGATGACGGCTCTACTACAATGGGCTACCGGTTCGGATAACCCCATCCTGCTGTATTATGACACAAAATCCGGACATAGCGGTGGTAAACCGGTGAGTCAACAAATTGAGGATGCCACCATTATGTTCAGTTTTTTACTCTGGCAACTTGGCGTGGAAATCAAGTAAGGTATATTAATTAGAAACGGCGACCGCCGCGGGCACCACCTTCGCGGTCGCCAGCATGTCTGCGTGGTCCCATTTTACCAATTTCATGAGGACGCCGAGGATGCACAATTTTGAGTGGCCTTCCTTTTAAATTGCGCCCTTTTAATGCTTCCACAGCCCTCCATGCTTGAGCCTCATCCGCCATGTAAATCAGCGCCGATTTGGGTTTGCCGGGTTTCTCTTTAAAGATTTCTACCTGAAGGACTTCACCATAAACCTCAAAAACTTCCCTTAATTCTTCTTCGGTTATATCCTGGGAGAGATTGGCTATTTGAATTTTCATGTCACAAGGCCTGGAAATTCATAAGCAGGCTATTCGGCTTGAGAATATTCATCGGTCTGGCTATTGAAATCCTCGATTGCTTCGTCCACGCTATCATAGGCTTTAAAAATCCAGAAAAATTCCAGTACATCAAATACTTCGTAAACTTCAGGTTTCATACGAGCCAGTTTCAAATCCCCACCATTATCACGGATTTCTTTAATCTGACTAATGAAAATACCCCACCCTGCACTGCTAATGTAATCAACATTTTCCAGATCGATTACAATATTATAACATCCTGCACTGATTAATGATTTTAAAACCTTTTCGATTTCATCGGCAGTGGTAATATCAATATAACCTCCAACCCGTATGACTTTAATCTCATCGTTGGTGTTACTACTCTCTAAAGCGGAAGGTTCTTGTTTCATTGTACACAACCCTGTGTTTTAAAATTCAAACTACGCAATTTTTATAGTTTTAAAATAAAAAACCACGTTTCAAAAAGCAAGAAGAAATCGGTCAAGTTGTAAACCTCACTGTAAGTGAGGTAGCCACAGCCCTTGCTCCCTTAACTTGGGAGTGAGATTTCCTTACGGAGACTGAGATATTACATTAATTTTATTGAAATAGTGGATAAACATTATAAGCCTTTAAGGCATATTCTTTGATCATCCTGTGAGTGTTAAAATAAGAAGCATTCAAAGCGATGGCGTATTTCATCATCCGAATCCACTGGGTTCTCTGCTCATAATAAGTTGGAATAACGATGTTTTCCAGTTTATTGTAAAGGTCTTCCACATCCAGGTTATCGTCGTAGTTAATCAGATTTTCTTCATTTGGTTCTGGTCCAATAGCCCAGCCGGTAATACCTTCCAGACAGCCTTCAATCCACCAGCCATCCAGTACGCTAAAATTCAGGACTCCATTATGGGCCGCTTTCATGCCACTCGTACCCGAGGCTTCACGGGGCCGACGAGGATTATTTAGCCAGAGGTCCACTCCGGCAGTTATGATACTACCCAGGGCCATATTGTAATTTTCCAGATATACAATATCTACTTTTCCTTTTAGTTTTTCTTTAGCCTCAAAAATTCGTTTAATAACCATTTTCCCTTCCTGATCTTTAGGATGGGCCTTGCCAGCAAAAATAAATTGCACCTTGTTCTGGGAAATTTGAGCTAAGCGCTCTAAATTAGAAAAAATTAAATCGGCTCGTTTGTAACCGGTAGCACGACGGGCAAAGCCAATGGTGAGACGTTCAAGGTCCATCTGGACACCGGTCTCATCTTCGACCAGACGCAAGAGTTTTCCTTTAGCTTTCAAGTGCGCTTTCCAGATTTCATCATCCGGGATAAATACGGCGCGAGCAAAATTGGATGGATCGATATCCCAGCCAGGAATGTACTGGTCATAAACCCGTTTAAAACTTTCGGAAGTCCAGGTAGCTGAATGCACGCCATTGGTGATTGCTTCAATTTTGGGATTCAAAAACATGTTGCGAGATACTTCCGCATGTTTTTTTGATACCCCGTTTACGAAACGACTCAATTGCAGGGAAATTGTGGTAAGATTTACCGGCTTTTCACCGCCAAGAATGTCCCTTAAATAATCCAGATAAACCGGACTGATTACCTGTCGTACCAGCTCAAAATCAAAGACATCATGCCCTGCAGGTACCGGGGTATGGGTGGTAAAAATACAGTGCCGCCGCACTTTGTCGTAAGAATCATAACCACTTTCTCGGATTAATTCCAGAGCCAGTAAACTTGCATGTCCCTCATTTAAGTGATATTCATCGATGTCCCGGTAGCCCAGATCTCTCAACATCCGGACGCCACCTATACCCAGAATAATTTCCTGACAGAGTCGGGTATAGGAATCGCCTCCGTACAAATGTTTATTTATTTCGCGATCCTGTGGTGCATTTTCCGGCAGATTGACATCGAGGAAATAAACGGGAACCACGTAACCATACTTACCTACGATGTCATATTCCCAGACACCCACTCGTACCTTACGATCCTGAATTTTCAACTCGATATAATTTGTCAACTGGGTCAGTTTTAATTCCGGATACCAGCGTACTTCATTTTCGATCTGATTACCCTCCGGATCCAGGCCCTGATGAAAATACCCGTATTGATGTAACAGGGTAACCCCAACCATGGGGATACCCAGGTCAGCCGCAGATCGTAAAGTATCACCAGCCAAAACCCCCAGACCGCCGCTGTATGAAGGAATGTCATTTTCTAAAGCCACTTCCATGGTAAAGTAAGCTATTTCGCGAGAAGATTTATCTTCACTAATTCGTTTGAAAATCGCACTGGTTTCGTACATAAAACCTCTTTCTTTTAATTAAATTAATCGGTTGTAAATTAAACAAGTTTATCAAAGTTTTTGAACCAAAGAGGCTAATAGACGCTTAGCTCTTTTTTTATCTACCCCCCACTTTGTAACACCATAAGGGCAGGATAATCAGGCCGGGAGACCTTGCTTTTTCATGAACTCGATGTATCCGCATGCTGTTTTGTAGGCTTCGTCTGGTTCAATTCTTTTGGTTTGAATAAGGAAGCTGCGATTGCAGTAACCATTTTTCTGGGGAAGAAACGTGTTGAATTTGCCATCAAGAAATTTTTGGCCCCCGAGATTACCAGAGGCTGGCCTTTCAAAAAAGCCTGCAAACCAACCTGGGCTACTTTTTCAGCCGATTCAAGCCCAATGAGTTTATCCGGATCAATCTGCGACACTTTATGAAAATTGGACTCAGTAGCTCCAGGACAAAGACAGGTAAAAGTTATGCCCGAATCTTTGTATTCGCCCCATAAGGCTTCGGTAAAATTTAAAACAAAAGATTTCGTAGCACTGTAGGTAGCAAAGTATGGGATCGATTGAAAAGCAGCGGTTGAAGCAACGTTAAGAAATCCCCCGCTCCCTCTTTCCAGCATGGGTTGTAAAAAAAGATGCGTCAAAGCAACCACGGCATTTATGTTTAAGTTACACATTTCTATGTATGTCTTATAATCGTATTTATGAAATATTCCCCATTTACCGAAGCCAGCATTGTTGATGACCACATCTACCTGTATTTTATCTTTTTGAATTTGTTTGAACAACTTTTCCGGGGTCTCGGTCCGACTTAAATCAGCCGGGTAGACATAAACTTTGATTAAAAATCTCTTGGAAAGCTCCTCTTTTAATTTCTTTAGTTTATCTTTTGAACGAGCTGTCAAAACCAAATGGGCACCCTCTGCAGCCAGAAGTCTGGCAAAGGCTTCCCCGATACCCGAAGAAGCTCCGGTGACTAAAACAGTTTTACCATTAAAATTTTTTATCATTGCTCACCTATCATTTCTTTTAGTAATTAAATCAAATCTTTAACCATTGTCAACAATTAATTACCCAGGTAGGCTATGGCTTCAATTTCCACATCAACTCCCTTGGGTAAATTAGAAACTTCCACGGTGGCACGGGCCGGTGGTTCTTTTTCAAAATACGTTCCATAAACTTCATTCACCCGAACAAAATCAGTCAGATTTTTTAAATAAATCGTGGTCTTAACGATATTTTCCAGAGAAGCACCGGCAGCAGCTAAAACAGCTTTAAGATTTTTCATTACTCTGTGAGTCTGTTCTACCACATCTCCACTGACCACGGTACCTGTTTTGGGGTCCAGTGCAATTTGTCCTGAAAGAAATAAAAATTGTCCGGCCTGAATTGCCTGGGAATAAGGGCCAATAGCCTGAGGAGCTTCTGTCGTAGAAATCGCTTTTTTCCCCATTATCTCTCCTTTTGTTTTTTCTAATTTAGACTTCTTAAAGATAACATCTTTTTAATTTTTTGCAAGTGAGTTATGATTTAGTCTTGATTAATAAAATTAAATTGATTAATTATTGATAAATTTGAAGTACAATTTATGTTTTTATAGAGGGGTATTAAGGAAAGTCAAAGATGCGCGATATTTTACCAGAAATTAGTCGATGGGTAAAAAAGCAAAAGCCTTTCGCGCTGGCTACGGTCATCTCTACCTGGGGTTCGGCACCGAGAGGCGTGGGTTCGGCTATGGCCATAGGTGAAGACTTACAGATAGCAGGTTCCGTGAGTGGTGGTTGCGTGGAGGGTGCCGTAATCGAAGAAGCCATTCAGGTGATAAAAGGTGGTCAAGCCAGGGTACTCAACTTCGGTGTCGATGACGAAACTGCCTGGAATGTGGGACTTTCCTGCGGGGGTACCATTCGGGTTCTTGTGGAAAAAGCCCTGCCATTTTCTGAACGTCCTCTCGATGTAGAAATCTGGAAAAGCCTGCATCAGGCATTGACAAAAAATCGACCGGTAGTGTTGGTGACTCAACTCCCTGATGAGCGCTCCCGTTCTAAAACTGCTCACTGGCTGGTCTTTCCCGATGGTTCGCTGGTAGGAGACATGGAAGGGATGACTGCTGAAATTCTGGATGCGGCTCATCGGTGCTATACCATCCGGCAGAGTCAACTGTACCCCGTGGGTGAACGAGAAATATTTATTCAGGTGTTTCCTGCCAAAGACCGTTTGTTAATTATTGGTGCAGGACATATTGCCATCCCGCTCATTAAATTTGCTCAAGAGCTAAATTTTGAAACCATTGTAATCGATCCGAGAGGGGTATTTGCTAATCCAGAACGCTTTACTGTAAAACCTGATCAACTAATTTGTCAGTGGCCACAGGAAGTCCTCAACAATTTGGAGATTAACGAAGAGACATACGCGGTGCTTTTAACCCACGACCCGAAAATTGATGATGAAGCGTTAAAAATTTTGTTAAAAAAGCCAGTCGCTTATATTGGTGCTCTGGGCAGTGTAAAAACTCACAAAAAAAGAATCGCCCGGCTGCAGGAGATGGGTTTTTCATTGGAAGAAATTGAAAAAATACACGGTCCCGCCGGTCTGGATATTCAGGCTCATTCTCCTGCTGAAATAGCTTTGAGTATTATTGGGCAAATTGTGCAGGTGAAAAATAATAAATCAAAACTCGGCCAGCCGTAATGCCGCCTTCTCGATTTGCTTCTGGCTTACTAAAAAGGTGTCTTCGAGGGGAGGGCTATAAGGTACGGGGGTATCCAGAGCGCCTAACACTACTACTGGAGCGTCCAGATATTCAAAAATTTCCTCAGTAATTATCGAAGCTACCGACTGACCAATACTTCCGGTTTTAGAATCTTCATGGACGATAAGTACGCGTCCGGTGGCACGAGCACAATCCAGAATGGCTGTTTTATCCAGGGGCATGAGTGAACGTAAATCCAGAACCAGGCAAGAGAGCCCCTCGTGGTTATAAAGCGACTCGGCCGCAGCCAGGCAACGATGCACATAGGCTCCATAAGTCATAATGGTGATATCTTCGCCTTGCCGTTTCAGGTGAGCTGTACCAGGAGGGATCACATAATCTTCTTCTGGACCCGGTAGGTTTTGTTTTATGGAAGCATCCCGGTAAAGGGCAATGTGTTCCAGATAGAGCACCGGGTTGTCATCTCGAATGGCCGCTTTCAATAATCCTTTCGCTTCCCGTGGTGTTGAGGGACAGACGATCTTCAGCCCGGGGGTTCGATAAAACCAGGGTTCAGTATTTTGTGAATGGTAAGGTCCTGCATATCGCAGGCCACCCCAGGGTAACCGCACAGTGACAGGTACCGGATGACCCCAGCGGTAATAAATTTTAGCGGTGTTGTTAACCAGTTGATTAAAACCGCTGGCAATAAAATCGTTAAATTGAATCTCTGCCACCGGTCGTTTCCCCAGTAGAGCTGCTCCCGTGGCACAACCTATAATAGCCCCCTCGGCCAATGGTGTATTAATCATGCGAGGCCCAAATTCTGCCAGCATAGATTTTAAGATGACGAAAGCATTTCCGTAAGAATCTCCGATATCTTCACCCAGCAGGAAAATGTCCGGATCACGCCGCATTTCTTCCGTAAGCGCCTCCACAATAGCCTGCCAGAAGGTTTTGCCATCAGGGTCAAACTGAACGCCGGGAGGGTCGACAGGTTGCCAGAGTTTGGGTGGGGGATAATGGAATTGTCGAACCTGCAATGGGTCACGATGTTCCTGCCATTCCCCATCGGTAAAAACAGGATGCCCGGCCAATTTGGGATCGGGCCACGGAGCCTGAATGACTTCCCTGGCGGCCTGCTCGATTTCCTCTTCCACTTCTTTTACCATCTTCTGCCAGAGCGATTCATTTAGCAGGCCTTCCTTCTCCAGGTGCATTTTGTACCTTTTAATGGGGTCTTTCTGGTACCAGTAGGCATATTTTTCTGCATCTACGTAGCCACCGCTTATTTTTTCTGGTGGCACATATTCGAGAAATTGGTCGGGCTCTTTGCCAAAATAAAGCATGTCGTCATGATGGGCATGCCCACACATACGCATGCACACCAATTCTACGAGAACCGGCCCCAGACCGGCTCGACAGGTTTCGGCGGCTTCGGTGATGGCAGCAAAGATTTCTTCGGGATCGGTGCCATCCACTGTAATGCCCCGGATGCCATAGCCCAGCGATTTAAGGGCAAAGTTGAAAGCTGCACACTGTTCATGCACCGGTGTTGAAAGAGCCGTCTGATTGTTTTGCACCACAAACACGATGGGCATCTTTTGTACGGCTGCGAAATTAATCATCTCATGCCATTCGCCTGCTGAGGTCCCGCCTTCACCGATGCAACTGATCACTACTCGGCCACTACCCTTTAAGGCAAAACCCATACCGCAGGCCGAACCTGTGCTGATGGTAATTGGAGCAGCAGGCGGCAAAACCCCACAGGTGAAATCGCCAATATGCAGGTCTTTGCCGTTTGTAGGTTTGCCCACCTTACCCATCTGCGCGGCCATGATGTCGTACGGCTTTTGGCCCATGGCTAATGCCAAACCCAGATCACGGATCATGGGGGTAACATAGTCACCCAGATACTTGCCATCCTGTTGAAACTCTGGCCCGCGTTTAAGTCGCAGAGCCGCCGCATAGATGGCTTCCTGACCCATGGAGCGAAATCCTTTGCCCTGGAATGTCTTACCCTCGGGGGTCTTAATTTCTCCACTAACAAAAAATTTCTTTAAACGGGCATCCAGATATCGGGTGCGTAGCATACCGTGCAGTATTTCGAGTTTTTCATCTGCCGTAAGAGAGCATTTTAACTGGGCTCGTCGAAAAGCGGCTTTTACATCCTGGATCAATCGTTCTGTGAAATATTCGGCAGACTTTTCAATGGTAACCATAGGAAAGGCTTCCTGTCGCCCCCATTCCTTTTTTAATTTTGGCAGAATTTTGGTCAGATGATTACAATAATTCCTTTCCAGTTTTTGTAATTCGGTGGGAGATAATGAATTTACCTGACCATCTTTTTTTGCAATAAATTCATTGAGTTGAGTATCAAAATCATTAACCAGTCTCTCCAGCAGGAGTACAGCGGTCTGGGAAAGTGTTTTTACAATTTCCTGTCGTAAGATTGAAGCAGGAATATTGAATTTACGTGTTCTGGTTTTAGTTTTTTCCAGCATTTAAAGTGGTGCCCTTTTTTTAAAACAATATACAAAAACAGAAAAATCAAGACAAGGGAAAAGCAATTTTAATTTTGAAATAAAATTCAGTTTTTATGAGTTTTTTTAATTTAAATTTCTATTATGTTTAGGTTCTGATTAAACAGGAGGGAATAATGCAAAAAAGATTAACTGTTTTCTGCTTTTTATTTTTCATTTTATTTTCCCACTCAATATTGAGTCAAACCAATTCCAATAGTTCATCCATTTTTGAAGTAACCAGAAAATTCAGTGATTCCAACAACTTTCTCGTGGCTTACAATGCCATTTCCGAATTTCCAAGCAAAAATCCCCAGGAAAAATGGCAAAAGATGCAGATGCAGATTACCTACGCTTCTTTTTTAGCTCATCATCCCGATTATGCTGAACTACTGAAGAAATTCGAAAGACCCGTTAGCAAAGATAGTCTGTATCATAAAATAAAAGAACATGCACTCTGGAATAGCGCAGCCTACGATAAAATCCTCGATGAAGCCAAAATGCACAAAATCGTCATGATAAATGAAAACCATTTTACTCCTCAACATAGAGTATTTTTACAGACTTTGTTACCAGAATTGAAACGGCTGGGGTTTAATTACCTGGCCGTGGAGGCTCTGTTCTCCGATAGTACGTTAAATACACCAAAAGGGATTCCCACTCTGAAAAATGGATTTTATATCCGCGAACAAAATTTTGGTCAACTCATTCGCATTGCCAAAAAGCTTGGATTTAAATTTGTCGCCTATGATTTTTTTACAAATCCCCAGGATCGTGAAACGGCGCAGGCTGAAAATATTTACAATAAAACTTTTAAAATGGATAAACGGGCAAGAGTTATCGTATATGCCGGGATTGCACACATCTTTGAAAAACCAACCCGTAATCAAAAAAAGTGGATGGCACAAATATTCAAAGAAAAATATCATATGGACCCTTTAACTATCAGTCAAACACATCTTAACCGGTATCGAAAATTATTTAATCAATCCATAGGGCTTGTGAATGCCAAGGTTTTCAAGAATCCAAATATGAATAATGTGGATTATCTGCTCATTAATAATTTGGAAATCAATCCTGTTCAGGAAGACGACTATAATTTTTCTTTTCAGAATAAGTTTTCCCGTCCACTGCAGCTCAATATTTTTCTAACATCGGAGATGAAGCATCTGGATGATTTTAAGGATAAAATCCCATTTAAGGCCTACTATTTAGAAAGTGGCGACCAGCTTCAGATTAAATTGCCCGAGGATGATTATTATCTCGTTATCTTTGATGATGAGGGAAATATTGTGGCCAAAGAAAAAATCTCCACAACGCATTAATTTAACCTGCTTAATTCTAAAACTTTGAGATGCCAATTGAACAAATTCCAAAATGAAGTTGGGATTTGTTGATTGAGATTTGGGATTATTGTGTCAAGCGAATAATTGCGGAAATAAAGTAAATTCGTGAATCATTTAGGTTGAACTAAATAATTCCACTTGCTGATTAATTTTTCGACGGAAAAGATGCGTGGCGAGTTTAATTTCTTTTTGATTTAATCCATATTTCTGACAGGAAAGGGCAAATAGTTTGGCGATGGCCTGCGCTCTTTCTCCTTCACCTGTCAGGCGGGTGCCGAATCTCGGATCATTCAATTTTCCATCACGAGTTTCCTGTATGGCATGTAAAACTTTTGTGGCTCGATCAGGATAATTTCTTTTTAGCCAATCGATAAATAATTCCTTGACAGCATGTGGCAGTCTCACAAGAATATATTCCGCACGAAGAGCCCCATGTTCAGAGCAGGCTTTCAATATGGGGCCGATTTCATGATCGTTGAGTCCCGGAATCAATGGGGCCAGATTTACTGCTGTTGGTATTCCCGCGGATGATAATTTTTCGATAGTAAGCAACCGACGGTGTGGCGAGGCAGCCCGTGGTTCCATCTTTCGCGCCAGTTCACAATTTAATGTGGTGACCGAAATGGTAACTTGAACAAGATTTAACCGGGCGAGTTCCTGCAAAACGTCCACATCACGCAGTATGAGATCACTTTTGGTTATTGTGCGCACTGGATTGTGATATTTTAAGAATACTTCCAAACAGGCTCGGGTCAATCTAAGCTGGCGTTCGATAGGCTGATAGCAGTCCGTGTTTCCAGACAGAAGCACGACCTGCGGTTGCCAGTGGGAGGACTGCATCGTTTTTTCGAGAAGTTTGGGTGCATCCAGTTTAACAAAAATCTTTGTCTCGAAATCGAGGCCACAGGAAAGACCGAAGTATTCATGGGTAGGTCGTGCATAGCAGTAAATGCAGCCGTGTTCGCACCCCCGGTAAGGATTAATGCTATAACAGAATGAAAGATCTGGGCTGTCATTTTTCGCCAGAATATCTTTGCTGTGATCGATAAAATATTCGGTTTTTACCTGGAAAGCTTCTTTATGTTCCCAGGTCTCGGGCTCCCAATCGATTTGCAGCCTCTCAAATCGATTTATTGGGTTGGAGTTCGCCCCGCGACCTCTAATTGTGGGTATTATTCTGTCAGGTGAAAACATATACAAGTATACAAATGTCCACCTAAAAATGCAAGGATTTTTTTTCATAAGGAACACGCATTTTAAATATTTTTGTTGCGATTGTGGGTGCTGTGGCGTGAGCAAATAATATGAGATAGAGGCGCTCCCAAACCCATATGTATTTAGGATTTATCTCAAGGTTAAGACTTACACCCCCCTTGGTCCCCCCTCAAGGGGGGATTAGGGGGTGTAGGAATAAATGGACACGGTTTTGAGCAAAGGAGTTCCTTATGGGGAAGATTAAACACCATGAAGTAGCTGAGGTATTCTAAAAATGCTAACCTCCACGGTGATCGCTGCACCAGTCGGCTTCAGCCGACTTGCACTATGAGCCTCGACATTTATTTTGAGCAACCCCATTCTAATTATCCAACCACCTTGCTAAATCGAGCTGTAAATCTTGACTCAGTCAAATGCCTCTTTTAGTTATGATTAATTCAATGGCTTTCGCGCGACCAGGCTGGCCACCGCTTTCTTTTTACCGGTATGACTTTCAA
>CAZMEG010000011.1:0-5025 GCA_964565205.1 uncultured Cytophagia bacterium | reverse complement strand
TTCTCTGTAATCTAAAATCTCGAAATCAGTAAATGCCTGGCGAAGTTCACCCGGTTCAAGCAAATATGCGGGATTCATTTGATTTTGAAGCAGGGTAACATGGTCTCGTGTAAAGGTTTCAAAGAAAAGTAAGCCACCTCGAAGAAGTACCCGTTTAATTTTGGGGAAAAGATCGCGCTGCAAGTAATTAAAATTCACCACGACCTGATACTGTTTGTCCGGTAGCGGTTCTTTTTCCAGGTTAATCAAAAGAGTACAAATGGGGAGGTGTAGCTGTTTTGCTTGCTGTGCAAGCGTGGCAAGTTTCTCCTCTGAATAATCAACCGCATCCACTATGAAACCAAGGCTTGCCAGATAGAGAGCGTTGCGTCCGTTCCCACAGGCGATATCCAGAGCTAAATTTTTAGGCTGGGATTTCAGTAAATTCTCATGTTTCAACAACCAGGAAGATGGGGTATTTAAACGCTCGTTGGTATCCATTGAATTGGCGGCCATAAAACACAATCTGTGCAAAAATAGCTTCCCAATATGGGGTTCAATTCTTACCTAACTACAACCAAGATAGGTTTTAAAGAAGGAAATGACCCTGGCTCGATAATTTTCATCTTCGAATAAATCTGAATGCGTTTTGCCCGAAACCAGATGCTTTTCGGCTTGATTGGCATTTTGAAACAGCTTGTCCAGTTGATCCGGAGTAATTACCTGGTCTTGTTCCCCATGAAGCAGCAAAACCGGGGCATGGATTTGACGAATTCTGGCTACGGGATTTACCTCTTCTATTGAAAGCCCGGTATATTTTTGCCAGAATTTAAGGATGAGCCAGCGAAAAGGGAAAGCCGGTAACTTACGCATGTGTAACATCTGAGTGGTTAAATCATACAAATCAGCGAAGCCGGAACTACTGACCACGGCCTTGATGCGCGAATCGGTGCTTGCTTTTAAAAGGGAAACAGCGGCCCCCATGGAATGACCGAACAAACCAATAGCTTCATTATCCACATCAGGACGAGTCAAAATGTAGTCTAAAACGGCAACCAGATCTTTAACAAGATGCTTTAAAGTCACAAAGGGGACAGCATCACTATCGCCATGACCACGCATATCATAAAGAACTACATGGAAACCGGCCTCGTGTAAATAGCTGGCATGTGGCAACATCTGCTGCGCACTTCTTCCCCAGCCATGAGAGACAATAATTGCTGGAGCTCTGGTGGGACCGGTATCCGTTCCAGCCGCCGGAATAAACCAGCCTCTTAAGGTAACATCTGAATTTTTAAGTACAAAATCTTCATATGAAAGTCCCTGATGTGCAGGGGTTTCTGTTTTTGGAGTTTTTGCTGGCATCATACTGGAATGGGCAATGTACCACGAAAAACCAATGGCGAAAATGGAAACTACCAGCAGAATAGGAAAGATTGACAGAATAATAGTGAAAATCATATTCGTTTTACTCAAGCAAATTAATTTTCATCACGGTTGCCGATTTGCAATAATCAAGACGGAACTCAACCGATTGCTGCACTTCTTCAGGGACTTCACCCCGGTTTATTTGTACAAACCCTAATTTTTGGGCCAGAGATTGAATGTTGTAGGTCAGTAAATAAGCATCTTCCATGCCATTATTTTTGGCAAAAACCAGAATTTCATTCAATAATTGTTTGCCAATTCCCCGCTTTTGAAATTCAGGAGCCACAGCCAGGGAGCGTACCAGAGCCTTCTTACCATAAACTTCCATGCCTGCGGTTCCAACCACTTTTTCGTCAATTTCCGCCACCAGGAAGTAAGGATAAAATTTTTCCACATCATCAGCAGGCAATTCGACCCTTTTCAGCAGCGCTAATATGACTGGCAAATCTTTTACTTCAGCATTTCGAATCCTGAACGGAATAAAATCATTCAAGACCCAGCTCCTTTCGTAAAAATTTGCCGGTGTAAGAAGCTTCAACCCGGGCAACTTCTTCCGGGGTGCCCGTAGCTACCACCCAGCCACCTTCATCCCCTCCTTCCGGTCCCAGATCGATGATGTAATCGGCGGTTTTAATTACATCCAGATTGTGTTCGATGACAATCACCGTGTTCCCTTTGTCAACTAATTGATTCAACACATTGAGCAACATTTTGATATCTTCGAAGTGAAGTCCGGTGGTAGGCTCATCGAGAATGTACAGGGTTTGATCGGTGCTAAGCTTCGATAGTTCTGTGGCTAACTTTACCCGCTGCGCTTCACCACCGGAGAGGGTAGTGGCCTGTTGCCCTAATTTAATATAACCAAGCCCCACATCGTAAAGCGTTTGCAGTTTACGTTTAATTCGAGGGATGTTTTCAAAAAATTGCAGAGCTTCAGCTACGGTCATATCCAGTACATCAGCAATGGATTTACCTCGATATTTAATTTCCAGGGTTTCTCGATTGTAACGTTTGCCTTTGCATACCTCGCAGGTCACATAAACATCGGGCAGGAAATGCATTTCAATTTTAATGACACCATCTCCCTCGCAGGCTTCACAGCGACCGCCTTTTACATTAAAACTGAAACGGCCCGGTTTGTAACCCCGAATCTTAGCTTCGGGAAGCTGGGCGAACAGATCACGTATGTAGGTGAACAGACCTGTGTAGGTCGCTGGATTAGAACGCGGTGTTCTGCCAATAGGCGACTGATCGATATCGATGACTTTATCGATGTTTTCCAAACCCTCAATAGCCCGGTAAGAAAGCGGAGCTTCTTTACTGCGATAAAAATGTCGGGCTAATATTCGGTACAGAGTTTCATTGATCAGGGTACTCTTCCCGGAACCAGAAACGCCGGTAACACAATTGAACACTCCCAGTGGAATTTGCACATCGATGTTTTTAAGATTATTCCCACAGGCACCACGAATAGTAATGAACTTGCCATGACCCTTTCGTCTTTTTTTGGGAATGGGGATGTATTTTTTTCCGGCAATATACTGGCCCGTCAGTGATTTTTCATTACGGGCAATTTCTTTGGGTGTACCGGTAGCCACCACATAGCCACCATGTACCCCCGCCCCCGGACCCAGGTCTACCACGTAGTCGGCACGTTCGATGGTTTCGCGATCGTGTTCCACCACCACCACGGTGTTCCCAAGATTACGTAAGCGAATTAATGTATCCAGCAACCGCTGATTATCGCGCTGATGGAGACCTATGGAGGGTTCATCCAGAATATAGAGGACCCCTACCAGTTGAGAACCCACCTGAGTCGCCAAACGAATCCGTTGAGCCTCCCCCCCGGATAAAGAACCAGCACTGCGATCCAGGGTGAGATAATCCAGGCCCACATTCAATAAAAATCCAAGACGTTCTCTGATTTCCTTTAGTATCTGATGAGCGATGGCTTCTTCACGCGGAGTTAATTTTAAATGTTTAAAAAAATCGAAAGCCTGTTTGATCGACATGGCGGTGATGGCCTGAATGTTTTTATCATGAACACGCACGGCCAGGGCTTCTTTACGCAAGCGTGCCCCATGACACTCCGGACAGGGTTTCACATTCATAAATTCTTCGATCCAGTTACGTACATACTCGGAATCGGTCTGTCGGTATCGCCGTTCCAAATTGGGGATGACCCCTTCATACTGAGAGGTAAATTCGGCATGGGCTCTTTTTGATTCTCGCATGTACACAAAACGTATTTCCTCTCCTTTAGAGCCATAGAGTAAAATCTTTTTATGTTCTTCGGGAAGCTCTTCCCAGGGTTTATCCAGATCAATGCCGTAATGCTTAGCCACAGATTGTAACTGATTGAAATACCAGCCATCCCGACTTTCGCCCCAGGGAGCAATAGCCCCCTGCCGAATGGTAAGTTTTGGATCGGGTACCACAAGGTCTGGATCCACTTCCATGGTAGTACCCAGGCCGTTGCAGGTAGGGCAGGCTCCATAAGGGCTATTAAAAGAAAACATGCGTGGCGACAATTCCTCATAGGAAATGCCGCAATCCACACAGGCAAAATGTTCACTGAAGAGAAGTTCCTGATTACCTTCGGGCGCTCCATTTAAGACATCGATCAATACGATGCCAGACGCTATGCCCAGGGCCGTTTCCAGTGAATCGGCCAGCCGGGTATGAATCTTCGGTTCCACCACCAGGCGATCTACGATGATTTCAATGTTGTGCTTTTTATTTTTGTCCAGCTTTATCTCACTGGCCAGATCATAAATGGAACCATCCACCCGGACGCGAACAAATCCATCCCGACGGGCTTCCTCAAATACTTCTCGATATTCGCCCTTACGTCCACGAATGATGGGAGCCATCACCTGAATTTTCGTACCTTGGGGCAAATTCAGTACACTGTCTACGATCTGCTGCACAGTTTGCCGTTCAATGGGCTTGCCACATTTATAACAATAGGGTTTACCAATTCTGGCAAAAAGCAGACGCAAATAATCGTAAATTTCGGTCACGGTTCCAACGGTGGAACGAGGATTTTGACCGGCTTTGCGCTGTTCTATGGAAATCGCCGGCGAAAGCCCCTCGATGTAATCCACATCGGGCTTTTCCATGAGTCCCAGAAATTGCCGGGCATAGGCTGATAACGATTCCACATAGCGGCGTTGCCCTTCAGCGTAGATGGTGTCAAAAGCTAAAGAAGATTTTCCAGAGCCAGAAATTCCTGTGATTACCACCAGCTTATCTCTGGGAATCTCCAGATCGATGTTTTTAAGATTATGTTCCCGTGCTCCTTTTATAATAATCTTTTCAGACATAATTTAGCATTAAACTCTATTTTCCCCTGTCCAAGCCTGAATTTTTTAAGATTAAAATATAAACTTAATTTAAAATATGCAAGAGGGGAAATTCAAACCTCCGTTACGGTTAAATTGCCACTACCCTTGCCACTACCCTTACCCTTGTTCCCAAGTTTCGACTTGGGAACAAAAATTCCTCACGGTTACTGAGATATTTCCTTAAACTGCATTATTCATAAACTTTATCGAAAAGAAGATTAGTTTGCAATATAAGTTCTTAATTCACAATGGATTAATGGAGTACTGGAGC
>CAZMEG010000010.1:0-20066 GCA_964565205.1 uncultured Cytophagia bacterium | reverse complement strand
ATCTACCGCTGGGACGCCAATGGCGATGGCTACCTGGACCTGCTATTCGCCAACTCTCATTCCTATTCCGTGCAACTGGATATGTCCCTGTATTACGGCAATGGCAGGGATTTTGATATTCGCCGGCATAAATTCATTCCTGCCTGGGGACCCTACTGGGTTACGCCTGCCGATTTGAACATGGACGGTGCCATGGATCTGGTGGTGTGTAATCAGGAGGATGGCACCAATCATGATATGGACTTGTTCGTTTATTACGGTGCCTCAGGAAAGGATGCCAAATTGCCCGGAGAGGCGGTGCCAGCCATCGCTCCCTTTCGAACGCGATTGATTCTGGCCAACGACGGTGCCAATCGTGCCGCGGTAGGTGATCTCAACGGCGATGGTCATCTGGATATTGTCCTTGCTAAATCCGGAAAAACACGGATCTTCTGGGGAGAGGACAACGGTGCCTTCCGATCGGAAAAATTTAGTGAACTGGAGGTAAAAAATGCCAGCGATGTGGCCATTGCCGACCTCAATGGAGACAACTGGCCCGAAGTCGTCCTGGCTGCCGGGAATCAATCTGTCATTTACTGGGGAAGCCAAAAAGGATTATCTGAAAACAGAACCACGAAATTGCCCACAAACAATGCCGCAGCAGTGGAGGTTGCCGATTTGAACCGCGATGGTATGCCGGACATTCTTTTCGCCAATCAGATCGGGGATAAATCGTTTGCCTATTTGAACCGGCATGGAAAGTTTGCCAGCGAGAACCGACTGGTTTTCGAGACCTACCGGGCTGTAGATTGCGTAACTGCGGATTTCAATCGCGATGGTTTTCTCGACGTATTTTTCAGCAACCACGCCAGAGACGGATATCGCATCATCGATTCGTACATTTACTACGGCTCCCAAAAGGGGTATTCGAATGAACGCCGCATGGGCTTGCGAACCCTGGGAGCCTGGGGTGCCGCGGTCGCCGATCTAAACGAGGACGGCTGGCCCGATCTGGTGGTAAGCAATTATAAAGAAAACGATGTCTTTGAAATACCGTCTTTCATTTACTGGAATTCTCCGCAGGGATTCGATGTCTCGCGGCGCACTCCGCTCATCACCCGTGGTGCCAGAGGGGTGGTGGTGGCCGATTTCAATGACGATGATCATCTCGATGTCCTGTTTGTGAACACGAAAAATCTATTTGAAAATATCTACCATCCCAATTATCTCTACTGGGGCAATGCTAAGGGTCAATATTCTGTGGAGAATCGTCTGGAACTGTGGGGTTTCATGTCGCAATGGGCGGGCATGGTGGATCTGGATGATGACGGCGATGTGGATTTGATTTTTTCCAATTATAATGAAGGGTATTTGCCGGGTGACACCGAGAAATGGGGGTATCATGATCTGTTCATTTACTGGAACGAAAACAATCGGTTCGATTTTCACCGCCGCACCATCTTACCCATTTACATGGTGCACGGTGGCCTGCTTATTGCCGACATCGACCGCGACGGTTACCTGGATATTTTCTCCGGTCAGGAACGTGTACCGCCGCAGGCAAAGAAATACGGCATCCCGGAAGGTTCGCTGATCTACTGGGGAAGTGCCGACGGCTGGTCGGTAACCGAGCGTACGGTAATTCCAGCCATTGGCACCCGCATGCCGGCGCTGGCCGATTTAAATAAAGATGGGCATCTGGACTTAATTTTCGGACATAATTCTGCCGGTGGCGAGGCCTCCATCTTTTTCACCGATGGCACCCGCAATGTGGCTAACTGGCGCCGGCAGTTTCTGGAAGGCTCTGAACGTACCGGTCAACTCCAGGTGGCAGATCTGAACAAGGACGGCTGGCTGGACATCGTCTGCACTCATGGCAAACAGACGGATGACTTTTTTCATATTTACTATGGAGACCCGAATGCGCGGTATGATATTAAAAATCGCGTGGAAATACGGGGAGTCTGGGCCAAAACCATGAACGTGGCCGATGTTAACCAGGACAGCTGGCTGGATCTGTTGTGCTCCAATTACTGGCATCCCAGCCGGCCGTATGGACGCAATGGCCTGTCCCATGTACTGCTGGGCGGACCCAATGGCTTCAGCCTCGATCGTAAGATTTCCTTTCCTACCAGGGGCGGCGATGGCACCGTGGTTTCGGATTTCAATTTCGATGGCTATGTGGATATTTTCTGGGCCAACCACCGGGAGGATGGCGACTACAACCAGATCGGACGTCCCAACAAGCACATGACCGAATCTTTTATTTTCTTTGGCAGTGCCAATGGCTTTAAGCAGGAGCCGGACATCCGCCTGCCGGGCCGTGGTGTACATTTCCGCAAAACCGTGGATGAACTGGGGCATGTTTATAATCGAGGATTTGAATTCGATTACATATCTTCGCCTTATAATATGGAAGATAAAAAGCCCCTGTGGATCGACTGGCAGGCGGAAACGCCGCATCGCACTTCAGTAAAATTTCAGGTACGGGTAGCTAATTCGTGTGAGGCGTTGGCCAGGGCACCCTGGCTGGGACCGGAGGGCGAAGGAAGTTATTTCGTACAAAATAAAAGCTCGCTCCAGAATTTGCCCGAAGGAAAGTGGCTCCAGTATCGGGCGATTCTGGACACATTCAATGGTGTGAATTCGCCAGTCCTGGAGTCGGTGGAGATTGCGTTTGAGTAGCAGGAATGCTACGAATTAATACGAATTATTCTATTATTTGAAAAACTTTGCTTTTAACCTGAACAATTTGAGGCTGTCCAAAAACACGCTGTCAGGGACAATTGCTGAACGCTATATGTTGTAGCTTTAAATAAGACCTATTATCTTTTTAGACCGCCTCTTTCTGTAATCGAGTGTCAGGAGTACCGGCGTGATGGATTACTGGAGTGTTGAAAAAGCTCTTCTATTAAAGTCAATTTTAAAATTTCAGGATCAGCCCAAATCCCGATGACCAAAACGTGCGGTAATCTTTTGGTTGCGGCCATTTACTGCACTTTGATTTACTCTGATCAAATTTTAACTCTTGCATTTTTAAAAACTGGGTTTTAAATTTAATAAATCCCAAAAGTGGTTTAATTTATCATGGCAGCAATAAAACAAAAAATCGTGTCTCCACCTAAAATTAAAAAAAATAAAAAGACCGGCAAAGGAAAACGACCCCTCAAAATTCCCCAATATCATGTTGTTTTATTAGATGACGATGACCACACCTACGATTATGTTATTGAAATGCTCATGAAACTGTTTGGTCACAGCCAGGCCACAGCTTTTCAAATGGCCTGCGAAGTGGATTCTACCGGGCGGGTTATCGTAGATACGACTACGAAAGAGCGTGCTGAACTTAAACGTGATCAGATTCATGCCTACGGTCCTGATTGGCGCATCCCTCATTGTAAAGGTTCCATGTCCGCCGTTATAGAACCCGCTGAATAAAACTTACCTATTTATCACTTTTACACACCATTCCTTAAAAAGTAAGTCAGGGAATCTTGCCCATCTTGCATCCAAACATCTTGACTTTTTAGCAAATTATTGCTATACTTTTAAGTTTTGAAATAACTGTTTTTATTAGAAAAAAAAATCTGGGGATGAAAAAATGAGCAGGAAATTTCAGAATTTTATCCGTGGGGAATGGGTGGATGCTGTAAGTGGGGAAACTTTTGAGAATCGTAATCCCGCTAACTGGGAAGAAGTCATTGGCGTTTTCCCTAATTCTGGTAAGGAAGATGTTGAACTGGCGGTTAAATCGGCACGGGAGGCTTTTGATGAATGGCGCTTAACGCCGGCACCTATCCGGGGTGAAATCATCAAAAAAGCGGGGGATCTTTTAGTAGAACGAAAAGAAGAAATTGCCCGCAACATGACACGAGAAATGGGCAAGGTGTTAACTGAAACACGGGGAGATGTGCAGGAAGGGATTGACACGGCTTACTATGCTGCCAGTGAAGGGCGACGTCTGTTTGGCCATACTGTGCCTTCAGAATTACCCAACAAATTCAACATGTCCATTCGCATACCGGTAGGCGTGGCCGGCATCATCACTCCCTGGAACTTTCCCATGGCCATTCCAACCTGGAAGATATTTCCGGCGCTGGTTTGCGGGAATTGTGTGGTCTTTAAACCGGCCAGCGACACGCCCCTTACCGCTACCACACTGGTTGAAATTTTACTAGAAGCCGGTGTACCACCCAAAGTAATCAATCTGGTGCATGGCACCGGTAATCGCGTGGGTTTGCCGCTGGTAGAACATCCCGATGTGAATCTCATCTCATTTACAGGCTCAACCGTGGTGGGGAAAATCATCTCAAAAAGAGCCAGTGAGTCTTTAAAGCGTGTATCTCTTGAACTGGGTGGGAAAAATGCTCAAATTGTCATGGACGATGCCAACCTGGAACTCGCTCTGGATGGTGTGCTCTGGGGCGCCTTCGGGACTACCGGACAGCGATGTACTGCCACCAGCCGGCTCATTCTTCATGAAAAAATTTACGATCGCTTCATGGATATGCTTGTGGAACGGGCTCGAAAATTAAAGTTAGGTGATGGTTTGAAATCCGAAACCGACGTCGGACCGCTCATTAATGAGGCTCAGCGTAATAAAGTGCATGAATACGTGAAGATTGGTCAGGAAGAAGGAGCCAAACTGGTGCTGGGGGGAGATATCTTCGAAGAAGGGGATTGTAAAAACGGCTGGTTTTATCAACCCACCATTTTTACTGAAGTAACTCCAGAGATGCGTATTGCCCAGGAAGAAATTTTTGGTCCCGTGCTGTCTGTTATTCGAGTAAAATCTTTTGAAGAAGCTATTCAGGTCTTGAATAATACCAAATACGGGTTATCTTCTTCTATCTATACCCAGGATGTGAACTCGGCTTTTCGGGCCATTCGCGATATCGAAGCCGGCATAACTTACATTAACGGGCCTACCATCGGCGCCGAAGCTCACATGCCTTTTGGGGGTGTAAAAGAAACCGGAAACGGCCATCGGGAAGGGGGTTGGGAGGTTTATGAATTCGACACGGAAACCAAAACCGTGTTTGTGGATTATTCAGGCAAATTACAGAGGGCTCAGATTGACAACCGTTAAACAACACGAGGTAAAGCATCCATGATAAAACTAACCCCGGATCAAGTTTTTCCTGTGCTTAATCAGCACATGCTGGTGGATGGATTTAATCAGATGGTCATCGACTTCAGGAAGAGCCAGGGGTGTTATGTGTATGATTCACTGAACCAGAGACGCTATCTGGATTTGTTCAGCTTTTTTGCTACGGCTCCGCTTGGTCATAATCATCCCGGTATGAAAGACCCTGGATATCTGGAAAAAGTCATGCAGCTTGCTGCCATCAAGCCTTCTAATTCGGATTTTTACTCGGTAGAAATGGCCGAATTCGTCAAAACATTTGCCAGGTATGCCATGCCCGATTTTTTACCCTATTTGTTTTTAATTGAAGGTGGGGCGCTGGCGGTAGAGAATGCTTTGAAGGCTGCTTTTGACTGGAAGGTCCGTAAAAATTTTGAAAAAGGCTATCGGGAAGAAAAGGGCCATCAGGTCATTCATTTTCGAGAGGCTTTTCACGGGCGATCTGGCTACACGCTATCATTGACCAATACGGCCGATCCACGCAAATTTAAATACTTCCCCAAATTCAAGTGGCCTCGCATTACTAATCCTAAAATCACGTTTCCATTGAATGAAGAGAATCTTGCCAGGGTGGAGGCGCTGGAAAAACAGGCTATTCATGAAATTAAACAAGCAATTCATGAAAATCCCGATGACATCGCCGCCATAATCATTGAACCCATTCAAGGAGAAGGCGGGGATAATCATTTTCGTGCGGAATTTTTTCAGCAGTTGCGGCAGATTGCCGATGAAAACGAAATCATGCTCATTTTTGATGAAGTTCAAACCGGCGTGGGCTTAACCGGTAAGATGTGGTGTTATGAACATTTTGGCGTTCAACCCGATATGATTGCCTTTGGAAAAAAGACCCAGGTTTGCGGTTTCATGTGCAGTAAAAGAATTGATGAAGTGGAAAATAACGTGTTTCATGAAAGTAGTCGAATAAATTCAACTTGGGGCGGTAATCTTCTGGATATGATTCGTTTTCAAAGATATCTGGAGATTATTGTTGCCGAGAGTCTCGTTGAAAATGCCCGAAAGGTAGGGGAGTATTTTCACGCTCAATTACTCAAACTTCAGGAAGAATTCGCAGGCATGATCAGTAATGTGCGTGGCCGTGGTTTAATGATTGCTTTTGATTTGCCCGATAAAGAATCACGCAGCGAATTTCTAAAAGAAGCGTTAAATCATGGACTGATTGCCCTTGGATGTGGAGAACGTTCCATTCGCTTTCGGCCACCGTTGATTTTGACTGCTGAACAGGTGGATGAGGGACTTGAAATAATTAGAGAAACCATCAAGCAAATGGATCAGAAGAATTCAAAAAATGGAAGTTAACAGCGGCATCGGTTGAGAATTATGATGCAGAAAAATGTCAGAACAAACAACAGGATTTTCCAGGGGTACTTTATTTTTAGTTAGTACACCAATTGGAAATTTAAAGGATATTACCTTACGAGCCCTGGAAGTTCTTTCACAAGTGGATTTAATAGCAGCCGAGGATACACGACGAACGAAAATTTTACTGCAACATTATAACATTGAAAAACCCATGACCAGCTATCACGACTTTAACAAAGAAAGAAAGATCCCGATTTTGCTGGAAAGATTGAAAAAAGGAGAATCCATTGCCGTGGTTTCCGATGCAGGGACACCGGGCATTTCAGACCCGGCCTTCAAACTGGTGCGCGCTTGTATCGAGCAGGATATTCCCATCGATGCCATCCCGGGAGCCACGGCCTTTGTTCCGGCCCTGATTCTTTCCGGCTTGCCTACGGATCGATTTGTCTTTGAGGGTTTTTTACCGGCAAAAAAGGGCAGAAAAAAACGTATCGAAGCTTTAAAAGATGAAACTCGCACCATAATTTTTTATGAATCACCCTACCGGTTAAAAAAGACTGTTGAAGAACTCACCCCTTATTTTGGTGATCGACCGGCCGCACTGGTTCGTGAAATAACTAAAAAATTTCAGGAAATACACCGGGGCACCTTGAAGGAACTTAAAGAAAGGTTAAATCAGATCACCATGAAGGGGGAATTTGTGTTAATTATTCAAGGGAAATCACGAGGGGAGAAGTCTTGAGAGTAGCCAATATAACAAAATTAAAAATCAATGTCTTACCCGATTCTATTAAAAATTGGTATCTTAATTTAATCAAACCTGTTGTCGATTTTTTTATCGGCCTTGAATTAAATCCCAACTTTTTCACTACCATCGGGTTTCTGCTTACCGTGGGTTCGGCGGTGTTGTTTGCCACCGGGCATTATCGTATTGCCGGGGCTATTGTACTGCTTGCAGGCACTTTTGACATCATTGATGGTAAAGTGGCCCGTGCTACGAACCGTGTGACTAAATTTGGCGCCCTGTACGATTCCACCCTGGATCGCTATTCGGAAGTCATTATGTTTTTTGGCCTGGCTTTTTACTTTGTCAAGGAAGAATGGTTTTTGACTTCCGTGGCCGTTTCCATTGCTCTGGGTGGTTCTATCATGGTCAGTTATGTACGTGCGCGTGCCGAAGGGCTGGGTTTTCAGTGCAAAGTTGGAATCATGCAGCGTCCGGAGCGAATTGTGTATATTGGCATTGGGGCATTGATTCATATATACACTTTAATCTTTGCCATCATGTTAATCGCCGTATTCTCCAATGTTACGGCTATTCAGCGACTTTATCATATCTGGGTCGCTGAAAACGGCAAGAAAAAAGAAAAATTAAGTGAAGCCGAACTGGATATGTTTGGCGGCGATTAAAATGCTTTTATCTTGAAAAATTTATAAATCACGAAGTGCAAGAAGGACATGAAGAAACGAGTACTTGAAAGTGATGGATTACTGGAGTATCAATAATTACTAAATTTTATGAAACCCACAACTAAATAAATAAGGAGGGTGTACTTTGATTAGTAAAGGCGTAAAAATTCAAGAACCGAAAGGTAAATTAGGTGTTTTGTTGCCCGGTTTAGGGGCCGTAAGCACAACCTTTATTGCGGGTGTGGCTGCCATTCGTAAAGGCCTGGCGCAACCCATTGGCTCTGTAACCCAGATGGGCACCATTCGACTGGGCAAACGGACCGAAAATCGTGTTCCAAGGATTAAAGATTTTGTACCTCTGGCAGACTTAAACGATCTGGTTTTTGGCGGCTGGGACATCTTTGAAGAAAACTGTTACGAAGCCGCAGTTCAGGCGGGTGTGCTTGAAAAGTCGCTGCTGGATCAGGTACGTTCCGAGCTGGAAAGCATCCGTCCCTGGAAGGCCGTTTTTGATCAAAACTATGTGAAAAAATTATCGGGGACCAATGTAAAAAATGCTGCCAATAAGTGGGAGCTTGCCGAAGAGGTGCGGGAGGACATTCGCAATTTCAAGAAGGAGCACAATCTGGAACGCATGGTTATGGTGTGGTGTGGTAGTACAGAAGTGTTTATGGAGCCCGATCCTGTTCATCAGGATCTGACAGCCTTTGAGCGAGGATTGAAAGAGAATCACCCGGCCATTGCTCCCAGCATGATTTATGCCTATGCAGCCATTGCCGAAGGTGTACCTTATGCTAATGGGGCTCCCAATCTCTCAGTGGATTTCCCGGCCCTGATTGAATTTGCCAGACAAAAGGGGGTACCTATTGCTGGCAAAGATTTCAAAACGGGCCAGACGCTCATGAAAACAATCATAGCGCCGGGTCTTAAAGCTCGTTATCTGGGACTTTCCGGATGGTTTTCCACAAATATCCTGGGTAATCGAGATGGCGAAGTGCTGGATGATCCGGAATCTTTTAAGACCAAAGAACAGAGCAAGTTAGGCGTATTACAATACATTTTGCAACCCGATGTATACCCGGAATTATATGGAGACATCTACCACAAGGTTCGCATCAATTACTATCCACCACGCGGTGATAATAAAGAAGGCTGGGATAACATCGACATATTTGGCTGGTTAGGTTACCCCATGCAGATCAAAATTGATTTTCTGTGTCGGGATAGTATCCTGGCTGCACCCATTGTTTTAGATCTGGTGTTATTTTTAGATCTGGCTGCGCGTAGTGGTATGAAAGGTATTCAGGAATGGCTATCGTTCTATTTCAAGAGCCCGATGACAGCGCCTGGATTGTATCCCGAGCACGACTTATTTATTCAATTGATGAAATTGAAAAATACTCTACGATATTTAAGAGGGGAAGAGCTGATTACGCATTTGGGCCTGGAATACTATGATTGATTTTGAATGAATGGCAGAAAGCACTTAATAACATAAAATTTTTAGTAATTAAGTGTTTGTGTGTACAGGTAATTGAATTAATCAATATTTTTTGCGTGGAATCGGTACAGAAAGCCAATCGGAATTTGAAAAGATTTGACTGACAGATCGCCACTTAAAAGCGTACTGAAGACCTCCTTACCTGCGGTCATTGATCTTTCATCACAAACGATTATGTGGACTATTGAGGCCATTCTCATTGGGAAGATCAGTGCGGCAGCGTTTGGAGGTGTGGGGCTGGCGGTTCAGGTGATTATTGTTGTACTAACGGTTCTTTTGACATTTATTGTGGGCAGTTCGGTGATTATAAATCGCTATCTGGGAGCCAAAAACTATTGGGAAGCCAATCATATTTTGGGCCAGGCGCTCATTTTGGGCATTTTCATGGCGTTCGCCATCGCGGTTCTTTGGTATTTCGGAGCTACGCATATTTTTAAGCTCATAAAAGAGGGGGGCTCTGAAGCCCGTGAGGCCGGCATTACTTATTTACGAACTGTGGCTTTGTTTGCTCCCATTGTGCTAACCAATTTTGTTGCCCTGGGTATCATTCGAGGGGCTGGGGACACAAGGCATGCCATGATGATCAATCTTTCGGTTAATGGGTTGAATCTAATTTTAGCCCCGCTATTAATTTTTGGTCTGTTCGGGCTTCCTCGCCTGGAAGTACGAGGTGCTGCCATGGCTATGGGGATAGCGCACAGTATGGGATTTCTTGCTACATTTTATTTGTTGCGCAGTCGAAAAACAGTACTTTTTCTCTCGTTTCGGGAATTGACGACCCCTAACCTCAAGACGTTCAAACGACTTTTTAACACCGGCTTACCTACTACCATCGAACAATTGGTCTGGGCCATCGGTCAGTTAATCGTTACCAGCTATGCAGCCGTTCTGGGCATTACGGTTTTAGCTACACACCAGGTCTTTCTCCGAATTCAGGCGATTTTGTCCATGTTTTACCTGGGATTCGGCCTGGGAGCTATGACTCTTATAGGCAAAAATATTGGTGCCGATCAGAAATTGATGGCTGAAAGAACCGCCATAACCGCCAGCAAAGTGGTTTTTGTATTTGCCTGCGCTGTTTTCTTGATCCTGGCTATTTTTGCTAAACCCATTGTTATGGCGTTTACTTCTGATCCAGAGGTGGTGAAGCTTGGTACAAAAGTCATGCTGGTGTTTGCTATGGTACAAATTCCCAAAGCCATGGATGGTGTGTTAATGGGTAATTTGCGAGGCGCCGGAGATTTAAAATGGCTCATGTGGTTAACCATTGGCAGTGTCACATTCCTTGAAATCGGTTTTAACTGGGTGCTGGTATTTATTTTAAATTTTTCGCTTATGGCTCTATGGCTGGTACATTTTAGTGATGAATTACTTAGAACTTTGATTAATTTCTGGCGTTTTAAAGGCGGTAAATGGAAATTAATAGATATATGAAAGGTTTATTAATCAGTTTTGAAGGCATTGATTTTTCCGGTAAGTCACTTCAGGCGAACTTATTAAGGGAAAAACTGGTTAAAAAGGGATATGATGTATTATTTCTCAGAGAACCAGGTGGTACGGAAATATCCGAACAGATTCGCGAGGTTTTATTAAATACAGTGAATCAGAAAATGAGTGCCGTAACCGAAGTGCTATTGTATTCGGCTGCTCGTGCTCAGATGGTAGAAGAAAAAGTGATTCCTCATTTGCAAAAAAATGGTGTGGTTATTTGTGACCGATATTATGATTCCACCACAGCCTACCAGGGTTATGGACGTGGCTTAGACCTGGATTTCATTGAAAAATTAAACACATTTGCTACGAAAGGCGTTAGACCTCATGTGACTTATCTTCTCGACCTGAAGCCTGAATTAGCACAATTACGTAAAGATCCGGGGCGTGAGCCTCTGGATCGCATGGAACAGGAAGATGCTGATTTTCACAAAAGGGTTCGGCAGGGTTATCTGAAAGTTGCCCAATTAGAAAAAGACCGTTTTGTGGTGATTGATGGTACACAAGCTGTTGAAAAAATTCATGAACAGATTTTAGAGGTATTAAGATCAAAGTTTCAAATTAATATTTAATCCTGTTTAATTCACAAACTTTGAGGATGACGATGTGAATTCCAATTTAACAAATCCCAAATACAAAATGAAGTTAGGATTTGTTGATTGGATTTGGGATTCAGGTAATATAATAAAAAGTTGCGAAATTAAATAATAGCATTAAAGGAGGTATTTATATGTCAACCAAAAAACAGATCTCGGCTATAATTGTTCTAACCGTGATCCTCATCACCGTGGGCGGATGGGTAGCCAACTGGGTCTCGGCTTACAGTCCTGACTATTATCATCAAATACAGAAGAATATCGAGCTTTTCGGGCGGGTTTATCAGGAAATTTCTAAAAAATATGTAGAAGTCATCGATCCCTCCAGGTTCATGCACGCTGGCATAGAAGGAATGCTCTCCACCCTGGACCCGTATACTGTTCTCATAGAAAAAGAGGAAGGCGATGAGTTACAGATCATGTCGACCGGGAAATATGGCGGTCTGGGCATGCGGATTGGATTGCGCGGGGGCTGGCCCACGGTCGTGGAACCCCCATTTGATGGAACCCCTGCTTTACGGGCCGGAATTCGTGAAGGGGATCAAATCATTGAAATTAACGGACAGAGTACCAAGGGGTTAAGCATTCAGAAAGTGGCGAGCATGTTACGAGGGGAAGTGGGCACCGAAGTTTTCCTGAAAATTGCCCGTGAGGGAGAAGATGAGCCTCTGGAATTTCGTTTAATTCGTGCCGAAATTGTTCTTACTGATGTAAAATATGCAGGATTTGTTAAAGATGGCATCGGCTATATTCGTCTCACCCATTTCTCCCGAAATGCAGGAAAAGAAGTAGAAAATGCTATTCGCAAATTGAAAAAAGATCATTTGAAGGCTCTGATTTTTGATCTTCGTTCTAATCCCGGAGGCCTTCTCGATGCGGCTGTTAGTGTCTGTGAAAATTTTATTGAAAAGGGTAAACTCATTGTCTCTACCAAAGGCCGCAGCGAAGGATCGGTCCAAAAATATTATTCAAAAAAGAATCCTATTCTTGAAGATCTCCCCCTGGTGATTCTGGTAAATGGTTTGAGCGCTTCTGCCTCGGAAATTGTGGCTGGAGCGGTTCAGGATTTAGATCGAGGCGTTATTATTGGATCCAATACTTTTGGCAAGGGGCTTGTGCAAACAGTGGTTCCCATCACCGGGGATGTGGCTCTCAAAATCACCACGGCTCATTACATTTTACCCAGCGGTCGCTCCATACAGGATCCCAAACGTTATCTGCAAAATCCCGATGAAATTCTTTTAACTTTAAATGGGGAAGAAATTCATAAAGGCGAAGCCAAAGAAAAAATGGCTGAAGCCAACCAGAAAGTGTTTTATACAGCCCATGGTCGGGAAGTTTATGGTGGGCATGGCATTACACCTGATATCGTAGTAAAGGAAAAAGAATTAAATCGATTCGAACAGGAACTTTTACGCAAAGATATGCCGTTTCAGTTTGCTGTGATTTATGCCGCCCGTCATCCGGAATTAAAAAGAGGGTTTGAAGTTACAGAAGAGATTATTCAAGAATTTAAAAACTTCTTAAAAGAAAAGAATTTTGAATATCAAAGCGATGAAGAATTAATTTTGCAAAATTTTGAAGAAACCGTACAGGAGAAAGGTTATCTGGCTTCCATTGAACCCACTCTTGATCAACTGGAATCTGTAATTCTGGAACAAAAACAAAAAGAATTAAAAAAGAGCCATGATTTTCTCAAAATGGTTCTTGAAAGGGAGATCGCTGCTAAACTCTGGGGTACCCGTGCTGAAATCGAAGCCAGCTTTGATGACGACGACGTAATTAAGAAGGCCGTGGCGATACTGGAAGATATTGAAAAATATCATGCAATTCTACGCGCAGAAAAGAAAAACTGATGCTTAAACTATAAAATTGTAAAGGAGGGTCCATGTCGAACAAAAAGTATGTCTATCTATTCGGACCGGGCAAAGCCGAAGGCAATGCTCAGATGAAAGACCTGTTAGGCGGTAAAGGGGCCAATCTGGCCGAGATGTGTAATCTGGGATTACCCGTACCTCCGGGATTCACCATTACAACTGAAGTCTGTACCTATTATTATCAGCACAATCGTACTTACCCACCGGAACTCAAGGAACAGGTGCAGGCAGGAGTACGGAGGGTCGAAGAGATTCTGGGTAAAAAATTTGGCGACCCGGAAAATCCCCTGCTATTTTCCGTGCGTTCTGGCGCAAGGATTTCCATGCCCGGGATGATGGAAACGGTGCTAAATGTGGGACTCACTTCCCGAACCATCCCCGGCATGATTAAAAAGACCAACAATGAACGGTTCGTTTATGATGCCTATCGCCGATTGATTTCTATGTACAGCGATGTGGTCATGGAAAAAGCCGTGGGTATTGAACCGGAAGAGGGTCAGGGCGTACGTGTGCAACTGGAAAGATTGCTGGAAGAGGTTAAAGAACAAAAGGGATATAAATACGACACGGATTTGACAGCCGATGATTTGAAAGCCCTTACCGAACGCATGAAACAAAAAGTGAAAGAAGTCCTGGGCAAAGAATTCCCTGATGACCCTGAAGAACAATTATGGGGCGCTATTGAAGCGGTATTTCTTTCCTGGAATGGCAAACGGGCGGTTTCTTACCGAAAGATCGAGGGCATTCCGGATGAATGGGGTACAGCCGTCAATGTGCAATCTATGGTGTTTGGCAATACAGGCGAACGTTCCGCCACCGGTGTGGCATTTACACGAGATCCCGCTACCGGTGAAAATTACTTTTATGGCGAATGGCTAATCAATGCTCAGGGCGAAGATGTGGTAGCCGGCATTCGCACACCGTATGCCCTGAATATCAAATCCAAACGGGAAAATAACAAGCAGTTCCCTTCCCTGGAAGAAGCCATGCCAGAAGTCTATCAGCAACTGGTGGAGATACGTAATAAGTTAGAACAGCACTACCGGGACATGCAGGACCTTGAGTTTACTATCGAAGACGGTAAACTGTGGATGTTGCAAACCCGTGTGGGTAAACGCAATGGCATTGCTGCGGTTCGTATGGCGGTGGAAATGTGTCAGGAAAATTTAATCACGAAAGAAGAAGCAATCATGCGTGTCAAACCCTCACAACTGGATGAGCTTCTGCATCCCATGGTTGATCCCAAAGCCGAGGTTGCCACAAAGCCGATTGCCAAGGGATTACCTGCTGGGCCTGGCGGGGCCACCGGTAAGATCGTGCTTACTGCCGATGACGCCGAAGCGCTGGGGAATAAAGGCGAAAAGGTAATCTTGGTGCGCGAGGAAACCAGTCCCGAAGATGTGCACGGCATGAAACCGGCTCAGGCCATTCTCACTGCCAAAGGAGGCATGACCAGTCATGCGGCTCTGGTAGCGCGTGGTTGGGGCAAATGTTGCATTGTTGGCTGTGGCGATATGGTTATTGATATGGAAAAGCGCACCGTTACTTTTGGCGATAAAGTACTCAAGGAAGGGGACTGGATCACGCTCAATGGCACCAAAGGGCTCATCTACGAGGGAGAACTCCCTCTGGTAATCATTGATCCTGAAAAGAATGAGTTCTACAAGCAACTCTTGACCTGGGCGGATGAAATTCGTCGTCTGAAAGTGCGAACCAATGCGGATACGCCAGAAGATTCAGCCACGGCTGTAAAATTTGGCGCCGAAGGCATTGGTCTGTGTCGTACCGAGCACATGTTTTTCGGCGATCGTATCTGGGCCATGCGAGAAATGATTATGGCCGAAGACCTGGAAGGTCGTAAAAAAGCCCTGGCCAAATTGCTGCCCATGCAACGCCAGGATTTTTACGAAATCTTTAAAGTTATGCAACACCGACCTGTTACCATTCGATTGCTGGATCCGCCTTTGCATGAATTTGTTCCCACGGATCCTGACACGCAAAAGGAGATGGCTGACCATTTAGGGATTTCGGTGGAAGCGGTTAAGCAAAAAGTAGAAGCCCTACATGAATTGAATCCCATGCTGGGGCACCGGGGGTGCCGACTCGGCATCACCTATCCGGAAATTACCGAGATGCAGGCACGAGCCATTTTTGAAGCAGCGGCCCAGTGCTACCAGGAAGGGATTCAGGTATTGCCTGAGGTCATGGTACCGCTGGTTGGCACACAAACCGAATTTGAAAATCAAAAACAAATCATTGACCAGGTAGCTCAACAGGTCATGCAGGAACAGGGAGTTCAGTTTAAGTATCTGGTAGGAACCATGATTGAGATTCCACGAGCTACGCTGGTGGCTGATAAGATTGCAGAACAGGCCCAGTTTTTCTCTTTTGGCACCAACGACCTGACCCAGATGACTTATGGTTACTCCCGTGATGATGTGGGCAAGTTCTTATACGAGTACCTGGAAAAGAAAATCCTGAAAGTGGATCCGTTTCAAACTCTTGATCAGGAAGGTGTGGGTCAACTGATGGAAATCGGTGTGGAAAGGGGACGTAAAACACGGCCTGATCTTAAGGTAGGTATCTGTGGTGAACATGGTGGCGATCCCGAGACCATTAAATTCTGCCATCGCATCGGCCTGGATTATGTAAGCTGTTCACCCTACCGGGTACCGATTGCTCGACTTTCTGCTGCCCAGGCTGTGGTTGAAGAGGGATGATATTAGATGGTAGATGTTAAATGGTAAATGGAGTGATGGAGTTTTGGAGTAGTGGAGTGATGTTGTTTGGTCATCCTTACTGTCATGCTGGAGGTATCTTTTTTGATAGTAGTTGATTGCTATTAGAATTTAAATGCGGCCTGAAACTGGGTTAAGCGAAAAGGAGTCATCACCCCCACACCTTTTTAGCCGTCTCCACAATTACACCAAGCTTGTATTTCTCATCCTCCACAGAGAGACGATTACCGATGATGGACGTGGCAAAACCACATTGGGGACTGAGGGCCATTTGTTCCAGGGGGAAGAAGCGGCTGGCTTCCTGGATTCGAGTAATCAGCTCTTCAGGCGTTTCTCGGCGCGGATTTTTGGTGGTGACCAGACCTAACACCACCATTTTATCTTCAGGCACTTCTTTCAAGGGTTCAAAGCCACCGGATCGCGGGTCATCATACTCAAGCAATAAACGCTGAGCCTGAATCTTCTTGAACACGGTAGAAGCTATGGGGTCGTAACTTCCCGAGGTGAGCCACCGGCTCCCTTGATTGCCCCTTCAAAGATGGAATCCAAAAGTCACCTGAGGAAATCCCTCCATGATGGCATTGTCCATCTCAAGCCATTGTTCCAGAGATGTGCCCTGTTCCTGATAAAATCGGCGCATCTTTTCATCCAGCCAGAGGGGATAGTGTGGAGCATCGATTTGAATGTAAGTGGCGCCTAAACGAACTAATTCTGCCACTTCTTCTCTTAAAATTTCCACCACATCCATCAAAAATTTTTCCGGGGTAGGGTACACGTGGGTGGATTTTTCTTTTGACCAGAAATTAATAAAAAGTCCGGGACTGGGCAGGGTGACTTTGGGAATACGGGTGGTTTTTGCCCGCAAATAAACAAACTCCTCCAGAGAAAGAAAGCGCTTCCGTTTCAGTTTTGCTACAACTCCAAGATTTTCAGGACGATTAAGTTGCCAGTCACCAACTTCCTCATCACCGTGCCATTCCCCCCAGAGAAAGGCATCTAAATCTACCGGGCCAAAACCGTCCACGGCTTCCACCATCTGGCTCTGGAAAGAAATGCGACGCATTTCTCCGTCGGTAACCACCGGCAGGCCCGCGGCTTCCTGCAAAGCAATGGCTTCATCCACAGCCTTATCTTCAATGCGCTTAAATTCCACCATAGAAATACTTCCAGCGGCTAAATCTTCACGTGCTTTAAGCAATTCAGGTGGCCGGAGCAGGCTACCTACCACATCGGTATGTACGGTAATCATAAGAAGCAACCCGTGGAATAAATTCTAACATAATTTTACAAAGGTCAAATTTAAAAATCCCAAGATTAAAGCAACACCACAAATCCCGATGACCCAAATGATCAAGATTTGGGGAAAGAACGACAAAATTGGCGATAAAGATTATCGAATCTCTCTTTCCAAAAAAACAATGCATAAATTTTGTCCCGGTCATTTGGATTTAATTTACCATTCGGCTTTTGGAATTTTAGCATTTTTTAATCAGAGATTATTTTGGTTGCGGTCCCTTGCCCTACTGAAGAAAGCGGGTTATATTTTCAATAAAGCCAGAGCACTCTCTTTACCTTTCTCACCCACCTCCAGCACAGGACCCACACAGGAAGGACACCCATCCTGGCAATCACAACCACTGATCAATTCCATCGCCGCCTGTTTTAAGTCATCATGTAAATGAAAGAGCTTCCGGCTGAAACCCACACCGCCGGGGTAATTGTCATAAATATAAACGGTGGGTTTTTGAGTCATGGGAGCTCTAACCATGGGTACGGCCTGAATATCCTTGGGATCGCACATGAGGTAGATGGATGCTACCGTTCGCAAAACATTGGCAACCGCCTTAAGTCCGTCACCTAAAATGGCCTGCGACATTTGCAATTTCTCACCTACATCAGGTGTGAGTTCCCACCAGTAAGCGGTAGTGTGCAATTCAAATTCAGGCAGTTCGACTTTGCCAAAGCCAATATTTTCATGGGTCTCAAATTTTAGCTTTTTAAATTTGGTGGTTTGCCATAACACATTCACTTCGCCAAACCCCTTTTTCCCTTCCGGGATGTTCTGCTCTTCCATTACATCAAGGACATGCAGACTGGTATCGGTATGGGCATCGGTATAATAATCCACCTCTACCTGATGAACGTAAGCTTTGCGTCGCTCCCAATCCAGCTTATCCACATGATATTGCTGACTTTCATGAATGTAAATGGCTTCGTCGTGCAAAAGGATGGGGGCATCGAGAAGATTCATTTCACCGATCACGCGCTCTTCATGAGTGGTGTCGATGATGATGACATTTTCCGGTGTGGCACTGCGTAAACTCACCGCTTCGGCAGGATAGGCATCGGACATCCAGTAATATTTGCCGGTTGGCTCCGACTCGCTGGCCGGGACAAAATGCAGCACACGATTTTCTACCAGATAATTGAGAATTTCACCGGTGGTCTCTACGCCAAATTTTTCATTTTCAGCAAAAGGGAGTTCAAAGGCCGCACATTTCAGATGATCCAGCAGAATAACCAAATTATCAGGATCGATGACTCCCGATTCGGGGGTTTTACCGAAGAAATAATCCGGATGGTTGACGATATACTGATCGATAGGAGCACTGGAAGCCACCAGGATGGCTACCGAGGCCTCGGCTCTTCGTCCAGCTCGACCGGCCTGCTGCCAGGCGCTGGCGATGGTACCCGGATATCCGGCCATGATGGCCACCTGAAGTTGTCCGATGTCAATGCCCAGTTCCAGGGCATTGGTGCTTACCACTCCAAGTATTTCTCCCTGTCGCAAGCCACGTTCGATGGCACGTCTTTCTGTGGGTAAATAACCGCCCCGATAACCACGAATGAGTTGGGGAGATTTTTGGGCCCGGCGCATGATTTCACGCAGGTAGGTAACCAGAATTTCTACTCGCAAACGGCTTCGGGCGAAGATGATGGTCTGTAAATCGTTCAATAAAAATTTCCTGGCGATGGCGCGTGTTTCTTTAATGTACGATTTACGAATACCCAGTTCTCGATTCACCACCGGAGGATTGTATAAAATAAAATGCTTTTCACCCCGTGGAGCTCCGTTATTATCTACCAGGTGAACGGGTTGCTCAATAATTTGCTCGGCCAGGTCCTTTGGATTGGCAATGGTGGCCGAACAACAGATAAACAGAGGTTCGGAGCCATAAAATTCACAAACCCGCCGTAATCGACGCACCACATTGGCCAGGTGACTGCCAAATATTCCTCGATAGTTGTGCAATTCATCGATAACTATGTAACGGAGATTTTCGAAAAGTTTCACCCATTTGGTGTGGTGGGGTAAAATGCCCTGATGGAGCATATCCGGATTGGTGACCACAATATGCCCGGAACTGCGAATGGCCTTCCGCGCTGAAGCCGGAGTATCACCATCGAAAGTATAGGTTTTAATATCCAAGTGAATACGATTTCCCAGAATGGTAACCAGTTCATGCAATTCCGCCACCTGATCCTGAGAAAGTGCTTTGGTAGGGAAAAGATAGAGAGCTCTTGCCTCGGGATCCTCCAACACCGTATGCAACACCGGGAGATTGTAGCACAAAGTCTTGCCACTGGCCGTAGGCGTCACCACCACCACATTCTGCCCCTCAATAACCAATCGTACAGCCTCGGCTTGATGGGTGTAAAGTTTTTGAATTCCTCGCAGCCTTAGAGCTTCAACCAGAGCTGGATGTATATTGGAAGGGAAATCCACGTATTGGGCCTCTTGAGCCGGTAAAACTTTCCAGGCGGTTACATGATCTGTAAAATGAGGATCCGCTTTGAGTTGATCCAAGACTTGCAGGAGATTCATAAAAAAGAAAGCCTATCCTACTATCATCAAATTTCTTAAGTTAGTTATTAATTTTTCTTTTTCTTTGTCTGGTCTTTTTTTTCACTCCGAGTTACAAGCCAAAAGAAAAATGCCATAACAGTCAGGTTAAGGATAACATACAAATATATAGGATCAATCATATTTTTTATCCTCTTTAATCG
>CAZMEG010000009.1:0-20336 GCA_964565205.1 uncultured Cytophagia bacterium | reverse complement strand
GATGAGCGTAAAACTTCCGTTGCGGTGAGGTATACACACCACTCGCTTCCGAGTTCAACTTGGGAGAGAGATTATTTCCTACCGGGATTGAGATATTACCGATGAGTTGAACAATTTGAAACATGGAGGTTTCATTATCTCACTGATGGTTTTGAAAGGCCTCCAGGTAAAATGGGACTGTGGATATTTTATGGAGAGATTACCAGGTTCGAGGAATAAATTTCTCATCGTTTAAGATTCGAACGGTTTCACCACTTTGTCCAATAACAAAGAGTCCTGATTTGTAGGCGAAGCGGTCTGCATTCTCATCGATGGCGATGCCGGCGACTGCGCCGATGACCTTTCGATTGGCATATTCAGGGAAGAAAGCTTTAAATTGCGACAATCTTTTTAGGTGTTCCTTGACATCTTCCACACCGAGAGTACTTTTCACTTCAATGACTACCACATAATCCTGGTTTACGGCTAACACATCGATTTCCATTTGGCGACCATTTTTGTGAGCCCGGGCCCTCTGAAAGACGCGCTCCACTTCGATGCCACGGTCTTTAAACAATCGTTCCACAGCCGGTACCAGCAAACCCTCCACAAAGCGTCCCCATTTGCCTGTGATAGCTTCAATTCTCTGGTTAGTCTCTCGCAGGCGTTGATCGGTTTCTTTGAAGCGTTTGTCGGTTTCTTTGAACAGGTTCCAGATTTCCTGGAAGTTTTTTGCCATTTTTTGGTCAGTCATGAAAATAATATAATTTTTCATTAATCATAAATGCAAATAAAAATTTTAGGATAAATATTGCGGGCTTGCTTTTAAAAAATAAATTTTTATAATTTTATAAATAATAAAACACCAAGGATAATTGCCATGAATAAAAAATTAAATATAGCCGTTATCGGAACTTATCTGCCTCGACGTTGTGGCATCGGGGCATTTACAACCGATTTAAGTGAATCCATGGCTAAAGAACTGGGCAAAGAGGGTCAAGTCTTTGCCATTGCCATGAATGATATCCCGGAGGGATATCCTTATTCGGAACGTGTCCGCATGGAAATCCAGACACAGCTCATTAAAGATTACACCACTGTTGCCGATTTTTTAAACATCAATTCGGTTGATATACTCATTGTACAGCATGAATATGGTATTTACGGTGGACCTGCCGGCGCACATATTTTACGACTCATTAAAAACTTAAGAATGCCGGTCATTACTACGCTGCATACCGTGTTATTAGAACCAGATCCCATGCAGCGCAAAGTCATGGAGGAATTGATCGAGTATTCAGAACGTCTGGTAGTCCTAAGTCACAAGGCGGAGGAAATCCTGCAATCAACTTATAAGGCCCCCGTTGAAAAAATAATTTACATTCCTCACGGTATTCCAGACGTACCCTTTGTAGACCCGAATTATTATAAAGATCAATTTGGTGTAGAAGGAAGAAAGGTTATCTTAACCTTTGGGTTACTTTCACCCTCTAAGGGAATTGAATATATGATCCATGCTTTACCTGAAATTATACGCAATCATCCTGATGTGGTGTATACAATTTTAGGTGCGACTCATCCCCATGTGAAACGGGCTTTTGGTGAGGAATATCGCCAGATGTTGCAACGCAAGGTGCTGGAATTAAAGATACGCAACCATGTGATATTTCTGGATCGCTTTGTATCCCTGACTGAGCTCATGGAGTATATCGGGGCGGCCGATTTATATGTGACCCCCTATTTAAATCGGGAGCAGGTGGTCTCAGGTACTTTGTCTTATGCCATGGGGGCTGGGAAAGCCGTGGTTTCTACCCCCTACTGGTATGCAGAGGAGATGCTCGCCGATGAACGCGGGAAACTGGTTCCCTTTAAAGACTCCAGGGCTCTCTCCGAGGCCATTAATTATTTGCTGGATCACGATACCGAACGCAATGCCATACGGAAACGAGCCTATCAATTTTGTCGTCACATGATCTGGCCAGAAGTTGCTCGTTCCTATATAAAAACGGTCGATGAAATAATTAAAAAACGCGCTACCCATCCCAAAATGGTTTTTAACTTCACCACACAAAGGGATGAAGAAATTAAGTGGCCTGAAATAGATTTGCGCCACCTGAAAACTCTTACTGATGACACCGGCATCCTGCAGCATGCTATTTACAGTGTTCCCGATCGACGTCATGGGTATTGTACTGATGACAACGCCCGTGGTCTCATTGTGACGTCTCTATATTATCAGCTTTTGCAGGATGAGACCATTTTACCTTTTATGTATACTTTCATGGAATTTCTGATCGGTGCTTTCAATGAAAAGACCGGTAGATTTCGTAATTTTCTCTCTTATGAACGACGCTGGCTGGAGGATGTCGGGAGTGAGGATGCCCACGGCCGTGCGTTATGGGCTCTTGGGACGGCTATTGCCTGCACGGCTGAATATCAAAAGACTATCATGAACCTCTGTACAAGATTGTTTAACGAAGCCCTCCCTGCTGTCGAAGACTTAAAAAGTCCAAGAAGCTGGGCTTTTTCTCTTATCGGAATTCATGCTTATTTACGCCGGTTTGCTGGTGATACCACCGTGAAACGATATCGGGAGCTTTTAGCCCGTCGGATACAGGACATGTTTGATGCCAGTGCTGAGGATAACTGGCCCTGGTGCGAAGACATTGTGACCTATGCCAACGGAGTCATTCCACACGCACTCATTTTGTCCGGTCAATGGATTCCTGATTTTAAGATGCTGGATACCGGTCTTCAAGCCTTAAAATGGTTATTGGAAATTCAAACCGGCGAAGAAGGGCAGCTTACCATCATCGGTAACGATGGCTGGTTGACAAAAGATGGGCATCGAGCTCGATTCGATCAGCAGCCCATTGAAGCTATGCTCTTAATTCAGGCTTGCATTGAAGCCTTTCATGCCACGCAGGAAAATTTCTGGTTAGAAGAGGCGCGCCGTTGTTTCTACTGGTTTTTGGGAAGAAACGATCTGAATGTACCACTCTATGATTTTACCACGGGAGGGTGTAAAGACGGCCTGCAACCCAATGGTCCAAACGAAAACCAGGGGGCCGAATCCACCCTCGCCTGGTTAATTTCACTACTATCCATGTACAGTATAAGGGATGAACAAATCAGGTTAACTTCCATGGACAAAAAACAGAGGGTTTCTGTAGCATGAGTTCTGATCCCATTGTTATGATCTCCAGTTACCCGCCCCGATTATGTGGCATTGCAACATTTTGTGAAGAAGCCCGGGAATTTGTACAAAAGAAATTTCCAGATCGTGAAGTGTTAATTATAAGTCATCTCGATGGAGAAGGTGAGGGGGTATTTCCACTCATTGACATCAAACAGCGAACCTGGTGGAAGGAGGTAGCCAGTAAAGTTCATCAGTTAAAGCCTTACGTGGTACATATTCAACATGAATATGGGTTGTATGAACATTATGATGAACGTGGACGTGGCGATCAGAACAGCGGCTTTTTAAATTTACTGGACGCCATCAACGAGTGGCCAACCATTATTGAACCTCATACAGTGCACGGGCGATTAAAAGAAAATGAAGCGGAATTTATTTATCGAATGTGCAAACAGGCCGATGTAGTCCTTTTCAAATGTCATTACCAGAAGTGGCGGCTGGATTGGAATTTTCAGGGGAATGGCTGGACCACACCAAGAAATATAATGATAGTTCCGCATGGAGCACGGCCCGATCGGCGCTGGTCAGTGGAGGAAGTGCCCAGGCTTCGTGAAGAATTGGGGCTCAACAGAGTTCCACATCTCTCGCAACACCTGGTGGGGCTCATCGGCTGGATTCAGTCCAACAAGCGGTGGGACATACTTACTTCCATGTGGGAGGAGATCGCCGGGGAAATTAAACAGCGTACCGGACAGGATTGGGATTTACTGGCGGCTGGAACCATGCGCGATCCAGCCCATACACAGGATTACAAGAAATATAAAAGCGAAGTGCAACTTTTAGAAAAGAAAGGTCTGGCTCACTATTATGAATTCATACCCCGTGGTGACATTTATTATAAAATGATGGCGGTATGTGATTTTATTGTCTTACCCACGGTGGATGAAACACAATCGGGAACTCTGGCAAGAATCATTGCCTTAAATAAACCCTTTGTGACAACAGCTCCCATGGAAGGTTTGACCGCCCAAGCTCTGGAATCCAATGGCGGCCTATTGTTTACAAACAAAAGGATGCTCAAAGAGCAAATTATTCGCCTGGCCTGTGATGAAAATTTGCGTTTACAATTAGGTGAAAATCTGCGGCATTATCTCGAAAAAGTCGTCTCCTGGGAAGTCGTAGCAGACCAATATGCCGAAGCTTACGAACTGGCTCGCCAGGCAAAAAAATCTGGCAAAAAGGTTGAATTACCGCTGGAATTTTAGCTACCTTTATTAGTATTAGCGAAGTTTATGAATCACCAGGCTTAAAAATATCTGGGTGGCCCCCCGGTGCCCCAGGCTACAGCCCCGGCCACAGCTCCAATCAGGAACATAATTACAATCGAAATGATAACAGTTAAAATGGTATATGTTAAGGTTTTTTCCTGGGGGGCTTCCATAAGAATCGGGATGCCAATGTACAAAATATAAATCCCGTAAAGGGATGCTAACAAGGCTAACACCGAAAGTGTAGGAATTAAATAAAAAATACCGCCAACAAAGGCCGGGGTAAAACAAAATACAGCCAATTTAAAAGCACTGGAATCATCTTTGTTAGCTCCAAATGATGGCGCCAGGGCATTGATAACCTTCCCAACTACCACAACAGCGACAATGCTCAGAATATAAGAGATGACTGCATAAAAAAGAGACCGGAAAAAGTTCAAGCGGCCAATTAAAGGGAGACCGACAATGGCATAACCAATAAACTGGGCCACAGGCGGAATAGCGGCGATGATAGCTATATAATTTTTTATGGTATCACTGATTACCCAGGTTTCTGTTTTGCTCGCTGTAAGAGTATCTTTGGGAGACAGGATGATACTTTTTACACGATCGACAATAGCTTCAATTTGCATAAACTCCTCCTCTGAAATTTAGTTTAACCTTCCATCCAAACGTTTTGCTGCCCTAACAACTGGCGCAGTTTGTGTATGATTTCAGGGTCTGGCTTTACTTTTATATTTTTAGAGCGAATTATCTGATTATTCTTTTCAGGAATATCAACGTTTATGATTAAATTACAATTTCCGGGATTTTGTTTTAAGAGTTCAGAAACTTCATTTAGCACAGGATCATCCACGCCCATGGCATCTAATTTCAGACACAAATTCTTTGCACATTTCTCCCATACCTCTGTAAGCGGGAATACCTCATCACATAATATTTTAGCTTCCTCTTCCTCACGAGTCGATACGCGTCCCGAGACCACAACCATCGAATCCGGAACCAGAAGCTCTCTGGCGGTTTCGTAGACTTTTGAGAAAACAATAACTTCTGCTGTTCCCGTAAAATCTTCCAGAGTGACAAAAGCCATGGGTTTATTATTACGATCCACGATATTTTTACTCTCGGTGATGATACCACAAACTCGCACGTGTGTACCATCCGGTACTGATTCCAGCTCATCCAGGCTTACGGTTGAAAAAGTTTCAACCTCCACCTTATATTTTGTCAGTGGGTGACCGGAAACATAAAATCCAAGGAGTTCTTTTTCACGAGCTAAAAGCTCTGAATTACTCCACTCATTGACTAAAGGCAAGGGGGGATATTGAGGGGTTGCATCTTCCACCATATCAAAAAGGCTGGTTTGTCCTCTGGATCGAGCTAAACTGGTAGATTGAGCAAAATTGATGGCTGTTTCCACCGCAGCAAATTTTTGCGCCCGGTACCCTTCCAGAGAATCCATCGCACCAGCCTGGATTAAACTTTCCAGTACCTTTTTGTTTACCGCCCGCTGATCAACTCGTTCACAAAAATCAAAAATATTCTTAAATGGTCCACCTTCTTCACGAGCCTTTACGATGGACTCAATAGCGGATCTTCCTACATTTTTCACGGCACCCAGGCCAAAGCGGATGCCTTCATCGGTTACGACAAAATCGGCAAAACTTTTGTTTACATCAGGGGGCAAAACCTTGATGCCCATGCGCCGGCATTCTTCAATTAGGACTACCACGCGTTTCGTGTTCCCCATTTCGCTGGACAGGTTCGCGGCCATGAATTCGGCTGGATAATGTCGCTTTAAATAAGCCGTCTGATAAGCCACCAGTGCGTAACAGGTGGCATGAGGTTTAACAAAACCATATCCAGCAAATTTGTCCATCATATCGAAAATAGAATTGGCAATATTCTCTGGAATCCCCCTTTTACGACATCCTTCCACAAACAGATTTCGTTGTTCTGCCATAAGCTGGGGAATTTTCTTACCCATGGCTCGACGCAGTAAATCGGCTTTACCCATGCTGAAACCGGCCAGCTCACTGGCGATACGCATGACCTGTTCCTGATAAACTATGATACCGTAGGTCTCCCGTAAAATTGGTTCCAGAGCCGGGTGCAAATATTCTATTTTTTTCTGGCCATGCTTGCGCTGGATAAAATCATCTATCCATTCCATGGGACCCGGCCGATACAGGGCATTCATGGCTATCAGGTCTTCCAAACATTGAGGTTTGAGCTTTCTCAAATACTCACGCATTCCTGAACTTTCAAACTGGAAAATTCCCACAGTTTCACCATTGGCAAAAATCTCATAGGTCTCCGGATCATCCAGCGGAATTTTGTCAATATCTATATGGATTCCTTTTTGGGCCAGATTTCGAATAGTTTTATCAATCACGGTCAGGGTTCTTAACCCCAGAAAGTCCATTTTCAACACACCGATATCTTCCAGGGCTTTCATATCGTACTGGGTGGTGATTTCACCCTGGGGCGATTTGTAAAGTGGTGTGTAGTTGGTAAGCTCATCAGGAGTAATGACCACCCCGGCCGCATGGGTGGAAGCATGCCTCGCCAGACCTTCCAGAACTTTCGAATATTGAAGCAATTGCTGATAGGTCTCGTTCTCTTCTACCAGTTTTTTTAATTCGGGTACAAGTTCAAGAGCTTTCTCCAGAGTCATATTAGGACTTGGCGGGATCATCTTGGCAATGCGATCCACATCACTATAGCGTATATTCAAAACCCGCCCGACATCGCGTATCACGGCCCTGGCAGCCATTGTGCCAAAGGTAATAATCTGGGTTACATTTTTCTCGCCATATTTCCTTTTCACATAATCGATGATTTCTTCCCGGCGCTCATAACAAAAATCGATGTCGATATCCGGCATGGTGACCCGTTCCGGATTTAAAAATCTTTCAAAAATGAGGCCATATTCCAGTGGATTTATATTTGTGATGCCAAGGCAGTACGATACCAGACTGCCTGCTGCAGAACCCCGGCCAGGGCCTACCGGAATCTTGTTTTGTCGGGCATACTGCACAAAATCCATGACAATAAGGAAATAACCGGCATACCCCATTTTCTTGATAATATTCAACTCGTGTTGAAGGCGCGCCTCCACTTCCTGGGTAATTTCACCAAATCTTTGCCGCGCCCCCTCATATACAATCTTTTCCAGGTATTCATCAAGGGTCTGAACCCTTTCTTCAGCAGGAATATGAAATTTAGGCAGGTGCTTTTCATCAAAATTTAAAAGGAGATGGCATTTGCTGGCAATCTCCTCGGTGATACGCAAAGCCTCGGGAAATTCCGCAAAGGCTTTTTGCATCTCTTGTTCTGTTTTAAAGTAAATCTGATCGGTGTTATAACGTAACCGATTGGGGTCATTTCGATCTTTTCCGGTTTGAATGCAGATTAAAACGTCATGGGGCTGGTAATCTTCTCGCTTCAAATAGTGTATGTCGTTGGTCGCCACCAGCGGAATGCTGAGCTCACGGCTTAATTCGATTAATCCCTGACGTGCCTTGTTTTCCTCTTCAATGCCATGATTTTGAATTTCTATATAATAGTCATCACCAAAAATTTCTCTATACTCCAGAGCAATCTTTTTTGCGACTTCATAACCTCGATTCAGTAATGCATGAGGCACTTCCCCTTTTAAACAGGCAGATAAAGCAATGAGACCTTCATGGTATTTTTGCAGGACTTCCTTATCAATACGCGGTTTATAATAGAACCCCTCGATATAGCCAATAGAAACAAGACGCATTAAATTTCGATAACCTTCCAGGTTTTTTGCCAGAAGGACAAGATGATAGGAGGTATCGGAGACGTTACTTTTTGTAGCTTTTTTTTCTTTTCGACTGCCCGGAGCCACATAGGCTTCAACACCGATGATAGGCCGCAAACCTGCTTTCAGTGCTTTCTTGTAAAACTCGATGGCACCAAACATATTGCCGTGGTCCGTAAGAGCAATGGCAGGCATGTCACATTTTACGGCGGCCTCTATCAGTTGCTCAACCCGGCAAGCTCCGTCCAACAAGCTATAATGGGAATGATTATGCAGATGGACAAATTTCGACATGGATCACAATTTTTAAATTGCGAACTTACCCCTCCTTTGGTTCCCTGAAATTGTCTGCGTGGGGTTAAATTCTTATATTTGTAACTCAGCTAATCTTATTTGCGCTTTGGAAATATACTCACTATTATTATAAAATGCCAGTAAATTTTGCAATTCGATATTGGCTAAATCTGAATTACCAAGCCGCATATAAGCCAGACCAATCATAAACTGAGCATCATCATCTTTATTGTTGTTTTCATAAGCAAAGACTTTTTCAAATTCAACAATGGCTTGCAAATAATTTCCTTTTGCGTAATAGCATTCCCCGATCCAGTACTGGCAATTGTCCAGTAGGTCGGAATTCGTGCGTTCACGCAAAAGCGCACGGAATTTGTCAATGGCCTGATCGTATCTTCTGGCATAAACATCGTCCAGGGCACTCTGATACGATGCTTCACCTGTACCGTCTGCAGTCATTCTGTCAACTCTCTCCGTGGAACCCATAGGCGTTGTTTGTGTGGGTGATGAAGATGCAAACATCGTCTTTTTTGTAGCAGGCTGTGAAACTAAATTTGACAGAGCGGCTAATTGATGATCGGCTTCTTCCAGTTCCATTTTCAAACTGTCGATCAATTGAGTTTTATGTTTCGAAAGTTTTTCTAACTCGGCGATTTCTACCTGTAAATCTAAAAATAATTCTTCGGTTAGTAATTCTTCTTCTGTGGGTGAGAGACCCGTACCGGGCTCAATACCCAGAGCCTGCAAAATTTCATTTCGCTGTTCGGTTTCTAATTTCTGACCTTCAGCATCTAAAGTAGCGAGGGTCTCCTGAACATTAGATTCCTCCTGTGGTTCTTCAAGACCCAGATCGCTTTCAGTGTAAACATTTGGCACTCGTCCACTGCATACCATGAATAACCCCCAGACAACTAAAAATAACGATAAAATAGAAGTACCAAAAAGATTACGTGTTTTAGTCATCGCTGGAACTCCTAAGTTGATATTTTCATAAACACGTTACATTCAATTTAATATTTACCAGCATAATAAGAATTTGCGGTTTTTTTTGAACCATTACGCAATTATTGCATGGCTGAATCCGCCAGCAATTCACGGGCACTTTGTAAATGCGTTTCCGATATCTTTTCTCCTGCCAGCAACATGGCAATAGCTCTCGTGCGTTCCTCTTGATCTAATTTTCGGATTTTCGTTTGAGTTTTCCCTTCACTTGTGTACTTCTCAACCAGAAAATGCTGATTCCCCATGCTGGCAATTTGCGGAAGATGGGTAATGCAAATTATCTGATGGTATTGGGCTAAATCTTTAAGTTTTTTACCCACGGCCTGGGCAATTTTTCCGGAAATCCCCAGGTCAATTTCATCAAAAATTAAAACAGGAATGTTATCGCCCTGAGCAATAATGGATTTTAAAGCCAGCATGATTCGTGAAATTTCTCCGCCCGAGGCCACTTTAACTAACGGCTTCAACGGTTCGCCTGGATTGGTGGATATGTAAAATTCCACCGAATCTATTCCCCGTGCGCTTGCCCGATATCGTTTTCCGTTTAAAAACGCCAGTCCTTTGGAATCCTCCTCTTGTTTTATTTCGACTTTAAAGCGTGTTCCGTTCATTCCCAGAACAGAAAGCACCTGTGGTACCAGTTCTTCCAATTGAGCAGCGACTCTTTTTCTTTTATCGCTCAAATTTGCGCAAGCTTGTGAAAATTCTTCCTCAACTTTTGCAATTTCTTTCTCAAGGGCCAGAAGTTGATCATCCAGGTTTTCAACAGCCTCTAATTCATTTTTAATCTTATCTCGATATTTTAGTACTTCTGCCAGCGTAGGGCCATATTTCTTTTTCAGGCTGGACAACTGTGCCAGACGCCCTTGAATCTCTTCCAGACGTTCAGGGTTGAATTCAATATTAGAATTGTAGCTTTGCAGGAATTTTGAAATTTCGTCAACTGTCACCAGTGTGGTTTGACAATCTTTTACATAATTCTCAAAACGAGGATCGATAGTCTTTAATTCAGTCAATCCGTCCATTACACGACTCAACTGATCATGTACCGAATTCTCGGATTCATATAAAATCTGGTAAAATTCACTGGTGAGCCGAAAAAGCAACTCACTGTTTTTTAATATTTTTTCTTCGGCCAGCAATGCCTCTTCCTCATCAGCAACCGGGTTCACTTTTTGTATTTCGTTCAGTTGAAATTCATAAAATTCTCTCTTCTCTTTCAATGTCTGAGCCTGTTCTTCCAGACTGTGTTTTTGATCACGGAGTTGCTTCAAAGTTTTAAATGTCTGAGCAACGTGATTTAATTCCTGATCAAGGTGGCCAAAATCGTCCAAAAATTCCAGGTGCTTTTGTGTTTTAAACAAAGACTGGTGCTCATGTTGACCATGCAGGTCTACCAGCAAATTTCCCACATCTTGAAGCGTCGAAAGTGGGACAGGTGTATCATTAATAAACGCTCTACTGCGCCCCTGATCTAGAATCTCTCGACGTAATATCAAGATTTCATCATCATAGTCGATATCTTGCGCTTTCAGGTAGTTTTTCAATGGTTCATTATCCTTTATGATAAATTTACCTTCGATCACCGCTTTTTGAGATTTATCTCGGATCACCGTGGTATCCACTCGTTCACCCAGAATGGTCCCCAGAGCATCAATAATGATAGATTTACCGGCTCCTGTTTCACCCGTTAAAATATTTAATCCCGGTCCCAGTGGGATTTCCACATCCACTAACAGTGTGTAATTTCTAATAGTTAGGCACTCGAGCATAGTCTATTATTCAAGGTCGATTTTTTACATATTCGATTAGTTTTTGCCCAATAAAGGTATTGTCCATGATGCCGTGAAAAGCTTCTGCGCCGGGTCCTTTAGCAAAAATAGGCACCATGACGCCTGTGTGATGATTCGTAGTAAAATACAAATCGACCTTGAGCCCATTGGAGCCACTATGCAGCAGCGCAATGCCTCCAGTTTCGTGGTCGGCCGTGACCACGATTAGCGTTTGAGGATGACTTTCTGCAAATTTTATACCAGCGTCGATAGCCCTGTCGAACTCCAGGGTTTCATCGATTACGCCATGCGCATTATTAGCGTGGGCTTTCCAGTCGATCTGGCTACCCTCAACCATGAGGAAAAATCCTTTTTCATTTTTTTGTAAAATCTGCAGAGCTTTTTCGGTCATCTCTACCAGGGATGGAGACCTTTCGGGTATATCGGGCATGCCTTCAGGGCTAAAAAGTCCTAAAACTCTTTCCGTTATTTGAGGATTTAATTTCGCAAATTCCTCATAACTTTTAATGACCCGGTAGCCTTTTGATTTAAAAATCTGTAAAAGGTCCAGGTTGTCTTTACGTACACTCAATTTTTCTGAGGCCTTTAAAAAAAATTGTAAGCCCCCACCAAAAAGAACCTCAATTTCTTCATTGGATAATTGGCGGGCTATTTCTGTCTCTAATTTGCGAGAAGAAACATGAGAAGCAAAACAGGCGGGTGTAGCATGTGTGATGCTACTGGTAACCACAAGACCGGTTGAAAGTCCTTTTTCCTCCGCCCATTCCAGAACAGTTTTTAATGTATCGATTTTAGAAGTACCATTATTAAATTCTGCCGTGGTGGAGATAAAACCATTGTCGGTTTTTACACCCGTAGCCAGAGCCGTGGCTGCTGCTGCTGAATCTGTAATTAGGTTATTGTTTTTAGAAAAAGTGATGACGAAGCCCGTATGGGGTAGTTTTTCCATGGCTAAATTACCCGCTTCAATTTTTGCAGCGGTAACGGTGGCCAGGCCCATTCCATCCCCGATGAAAAATATGATATTTTTGGGATATGGCTTCTCTTTAGCAAAGCTGTTTAATGAGAAAGAGAAAAGTAAAATTAGAATTAAGACGGGGTAAACTATTTTCTTCATTCTAACCTCCTTATTTTCTGATTACAGCTACTTTACCTGCGGCAGAAAGGCCATTTTCAGAGAACGCTAAATAAACATAAATACCACTGGAAACAAAATTACCTTTTTCATCTTTACCATCCCAGAATACCTGGGCACCTGGAATTTCACTGGCATCAAATCTACGGACAATCCGGCCCGCAGAGTCATAAATCACCACGCTGGTATTCTCGGTTAAGTTAGTTATGGTGAAAAATCGATCAAAACCATCAATAATAAAAGGGTTGGGAAAACCGGTTAATAAGCTCAAATTTTCCTGTGGTTCGGTAAACGGGGTGCGCAATCGTGAAAGCCCGTTGGAAGTACCAATCCAAACTTCTCCCGTTTTTGTATTAAAGGCAAATGAAAGGACATCATTACTGACCAGAGGGCTATTGCTGGTAGTGAAGTGAGTCCAGGTGACCCCATCACTGTTTAACACACTGACTCCTGCTACGGTACCAAACCACTTGTTGTTCCGTGCATCCACCCCGATGGTATTAACGAAATCATTTATTAAACCGAATTTAACCCCAACCTGTCCTCGAATCCAGAAATTCAACCCTTCTTCAGTGCCAATCCACATGACCCCATCTTTATCTTCGGCCAGGGCTTTAATTTTGTTGTCAAAAAGCCCATCGGCCACCGTAAGCCCCTGGGTGAAATCATCATCCGATTTATCGAATATGGTATCGTTGTAATCCAGTACTCTAATACCATTGGTTTCGGTTCCGATCCACACCCGACCAAATTGATCGATCTCAATGGCATTGACCAGAGTAGTACCCAGGCCTTCGCTTGAGGAGAAATGTACCCATCGGTCATCCGTGGTGTGAACGGCAAGGGCACGCGTGTTATTGGCCAGAAAATTTAACACCCAGATGTTACCCTGTAAATCCATTTTCATGGCCGGGACTACTACAAAAGCCGGGGTATCCGACCCGGCAAGAATGCCCCCGGTAGTATCAATCCTGGTAAAAGTAAACTGTCCATCAGCCGTTTCTTCAATGATGGTAATGCCGCCTCCCCAGCTTCCAGCCCAGATGCGCCCCTGATTGTCCAGTAAAATGGTTCGGTGGTCGTTCTTGGCAAGACCATCTTTGGTGGAAAAATTAACCCAGGTCTGGCCATCAAACATGTGAATTCCACGGACACGTGAAGCACACCACAGTCGTCCCTTGTTATCCAGAGTGAGTGCTGCAAAATTGTTACTGGCCGGACTGTTGGTTTCAAACACCTGCCAGGTGTTGCTGTTGAAATCAAAACGGGCAATGCCGATATCCTGGCGACCAATCCAGATTTGACCTGATTCATCGCTTTTCAAGGCGGTGACATCATTTAAAAAGGGGCCCAGGCGCTGCCAGCGATCTGAGCTATCTAAAAAATAGACACCACTGGAAAGTAAAGCGAGCACACTGGTTTGACTTAAAAAGTTGTTCCCGCTGAGCCCATCAATAGCCTTAACGTTTAAATCTGGCAATCCTGTATTCACAGACTCCCAGCGGTCATTGACCAGGCGAGCTATCCCAAAATTTGTAGCTGCGTACGGTATGCCATCGACAAGGACAATATTTTTTACATTATTGGAAGGCAAACCGTCGGCCCTGGTGTAGGTGGTCCAGCTTGCCGGTGCCTGTAAATTGGGTAAAGTTAAATCTGATTGTGCAATGCCACGGTCCGTAGCCACCCAGATTTCATTTCCTGAGATAAAAATAGAATGAGCCGTAACTTTTTCAAGCTGAGCACCTGACGATAATCCCAGATTTTTGTAGGTTTCCTTGACTTCGCGTTTGTTAATTAGATACAAACTTACCCCCACATCCAGTGCCACATAAAGGGAATCGCCAAAACTGACCATGTCGGCTATGACCTGGTTTTTGTAATCTTCCACCACCTCCCAGCTATTATTTTGGGGATCGTATCGATTTAAAACGCCATCGAACAAAGCAAACCAGACTCCCCCACGCTGGTCTACTTCCACAGCCACCACATCATTGGACGAAAGTCCCTCTGTGTTGGTAAATTTGGTGAAAGTTTGCTGATCTTGGTCAAATTTTAATACCCCGCCATTAGAGCCGCTCCACACCACCCCATCTTTAATGGCTATATCTCGAATCTGCCCCACGCTGGTGAAGCTTTTCCATTCTTCCCCTTGATTAAAAATCTGTGACCAAAGCGTAGTAGCAGTTGCATAATAAAAAACAAACAAAGCTACAATTTTGAACTTCGTCATTCTTATTTATTCAGATAATTTTTTAAACAGGTCCGCCATTTCAATGCCTGCCAGGGCCGCATCCCAGCCTTTATTGCCCCCTTTGGTACCAGCACGTTCAATGGCCTGTTCAAGTGTGTCAGCGGTTATGACACCAAAAATTGCTGGTACGCCGGTAAGTTGACTGATCTGCGCAATGCCCTTCGCAGCTTCGGAAGCAAGGTAATCAAAATGAGGGGTTTGTCCACGAATTAAAACTCCCAGACAAACAATACAATCGAATCGTTTAGTTTGCGCTAATTTCAGGGCAACCATGGGAAGCTCAAAAGAGCCAGGCACCCAGGCTATTTCAATTTCGTTCTCTGCCGCCCCGTGGCGCTTTAAACAATCCAGGGCTCCTTCAAGAAGTTGCCTGGAAATCATCTGATTGAAACGACTCACCACGATGCCAAAACGATATCCCTTGGCTGAGAGCTGACCTTCATAAATTTTACTCATTTATCTTCTTCCTTTGTTTGATCTTCCACAATTTCCTTGAAATTATCCAGAATCAGGAGATGCCCCAGTTTATCTCGCTTGGTGGCAAGGTATCGGGCATTAATTTTGTTAGGCGGCACCTGAATGGGTACCCGTTCTACTATTTCCAGGCCATAACCTTCGAGCCCTACAATCTTCTTGGGATTATTGGTGAGAAGGCGAATACGACGCACCCCCAGATCATACAGTATTTGGGCTCCAATCCCATAATGGCGCAAATCCGGTTTAAAACCAAGGGCTTCGTTAGCCTCCACCGTATCTTTGCCTTGATCTTGAAGCTGATAGGCTTTGATTTTATTGGCAAGTCCGATACCACGCCCCTCCTGACGCATATACAAAACCACCCCTTTGCCTTCTTTTTCAATCATGCGTAAAGCCTGGCGTAATTGCTCACCACAATCACAACGAAGTGAGCCAAAAATATCGCCGGTTAAACACTGGGAATGAACACGAACAAGCGTGGGCTGCTCGTCAATATGACCTTTAACCACAGCTACATGGTGCTGTTCATCAACAGCGCTTTCATATAGATGCAAAACAAAATTGCCATATTCCGTAGGAAAATTAGTAGTAACCACTCGTTTAACCAGCTTTTCTTTACGCCGGCGGTATTCAATCAGATCTTTGATTGTAATGATTTTTAAATCAAATTGCCGGGCTAACTCTTTCAGTCTGGGTATTCTGGCCATATGTCCATCTTCATCCATGATTTCACAAAGCACTCCTGCTGGATATAAACCGGCCAGGCGTGCCAGGTCTACGGCGGCCTCAGTATGCCCGGCACGTACCAGTACCCCACCTTCCCGTGCTCGCAAGGGGAAAATGTGACCTGGTCGGGCCAGGTCTTTAGGTCTGGTTTTTGGATCGATTAGGGCCCGGACTGTTTCGCAGCGGTCAAAGGCTGAGATTCCCGTGGTGGTGTTCTTTTTAGCATCCACGGAAACGGTAAAATAGGTGCGCAATTTTTCGGTATTTTCGCTAACCATGGGATGCAGGTCCAGTTCATCCAGACGCTCACCGGTCATGGGGACACAAATCAGTCCACGGCCATATTTTGCCATAAAATTAATTTTTTCAGGCGTCACTTTTTCTGCCGCCATAATGAAATCGCCTTCGTTCTCACGATCTTCATCATCCACGACGATTAAAATCTTACCCTGGCGAAAATCTTCAATGGCCTCTTCGATTGAATTAAACATGATATCCTAAATTTTTTAACCAGTTTTCATTAATGGTTTTTTGTTCTGAAGATTTAGCTAATAAATTTTCAATATATTTTCCGATAAGGTCTACTTCGATATTAACACGATCCCCCACCTGTAAAGTTCCTAAAGTTGTTTTATCCAGGGTATGGGGAATTAATGCTATTGTAATGGTATTTCCTGCCACACGGGCCACCGTTAAACTGACGCCATCAACGGCAATGGAACCTTTTTCAATCACGTATTTCATTAGATTTTCAGGTAATTGCACCGCGAGCAATTTACCCCCCAGTTGGTCCTGAAAACCCACCACCTTACCCACACCATCCACATGGCCCTGGACGAAATGCCCCCCTAATCGGTCAGACAGTCGCAGGGCACGTTCCAAATTCACTCTGTCACCTACTTTCAAGGTTCCCAGAGTGGTTCGTTGCAATGTTTCTTGCACAGCTTCCACATGAAAGGTATGTTCATCGCGATCTACCACCGTTAAGCACACTCCGCTAACGGCAATGCTATCATCAATGGCAAGGTCTTTTAACACCTCCTGTCCTGAAATGCTAAGCCTTAACCCCCGGCTGCTTTTATTCACCCTTTCAATCCGTCCGGTTTCTTCAATGATTCCCGAAAACACCTCGCTACCCTATTTTTCCAGTTATCATTAAATCTGGCCCCACTTTTTCACACTCAAGGTCTTTTAACACTACCGCTTGCTTTAAATCTCGAATTCCAAGGTCCTGCAAGCAATCAATACCTGCCCCAAGCAGTTTAGGCGCCACAAAAATAATGACACGATCCACTAATTTTTCTTTAATAACGGAGGTGAAAACCTGACTCCCTCCTTCTATTAAAAGGGAAGCAATTTCACCTTCCCCCATCTTCTTCCATAATTCAGGTAAAGCTATTTTACCATCTTCTCCCGCCGGAAGTTGCCAGACCTCAGCCCCCCGACTTTGAATTTGCTCGATTTTTTCCTTCGAGGCCTCCCTTAAAGTGACCACAATAGTTTTTCGCACTTCCGAATCAGAAAGTAACTGGCAATCTAGCGGGATACGTAATTGGCTATCCAGAACAAACCGTTTTGGATTGACTCCCTCCAACAGCCGCACAGTGAGGGCCGGATTGTCTTTAAGAACCGTTTCAATGCCTACAAGTACGGCATCGTGTTCATGCCTCAATATATGTACTTGTTTGCGAGCAGCTTCAGAAGTTATCCACCTGGACTGTCCGGTTAAAGTAGCTATTTTCGCATCCAGCGTTTGTGCAATCTTGACTGTGGTGAATGGTAATCGGGTCGTAATAAATTTAAAATAAGCCTCATTGAGCTTCTGGCAAGCCTTCTGTTTTACCCCCACCGTGACATTGATGCCGTGATCCTTTAAAAAGCGAATCCCTTTTCCATTAACAAGAGGGTTTGGGTCCTTTGTTCCGATCACTACCCGCTGAACACCCGCTTCCAGAATGCTGTGTACACACGGAGGTTGCTTTCCGAAATGGGCACAGGGTTCCAACGTAACATAGAGCGTGGCCCCTTTTACCTCTTCGGTGGCACTTTTTAACGCTTCCACTTCGGCATGCAAACCACCAAATCTTTTATGGTACCCTTCACCAATAACCCGGCCATTTTTAACAAGAACAGCACCGACGAGTGGATTGGGACTCACATAACCCTTTCCCTTTTTAGCCAATTTAAGTGCTTTTTCAATATATTGCTCGTCGGTCACCTTAAAAACTTATTGATAAATTTGAATTAATATAAAGATAAATGCCCATCAAAGCAAGAAATTTTTGGAAGGTCTCTGATTCGGGCACAGTGTCTAACCCATCTATCGGGTAGAGTAACCCGCATCGATTATCATACTTATCCCGTTCGGGTTGGTTGTGTGCTAATTTTTAATTGCATGATAATATTTATTAAACTAAATTATTTGAAATTTTTAATGAGATTAAAACAAGGAGGTAAAGCATGCAATACGGTTATGTGAAGATGTGGGATGCCAGTAAAGGATATGGTTTCATTATTTCCGACAATGATGAAGAACTTTTCGTACACGTAAGTGATCTGGACATCACTGTTAAAGACAAAACATTAAAGGAGGGCCAGAGAGTAGCTTTTGACATTCGCCGTGAAATGAAAGGAGATCGGGCAATTCGGGTAAGAATTGTGAAATAAATTTTATTCTGTATGATTTTCAGATGGACTATGGCGTTTCAGGCCATTAAATAACAATCCCAGGCCAATAATTATTAGAATCACCGGCCAAAAATCGGTCAAATCTCGCCAGTAAAAAATTCCGGTGGTTCGCAGAAAAAATATAGTACCCAAAAACAATAAAATACTACCAGGAATTAAAACTCCCCAATCATCTGGCTTAAAAACAAACAGGGCTATAAAACCAAGCCCCACGGCGATAAGAAAGATAGGCCAGACTTCTTCAAAATAAAATTGGTAAAAATAGATACGATAGTTTTTAAGGAAAAAGAAAAGCCCCAGTACCAGAAAAAAAGTCGCCGGAAAAGCTGCCCCACGATCCGCTTTGGTTTTTATGGTTAAAAAGAAGAAGAAGCTCAATAACAACAAAATGATCGGATAAGTTCTCCCCCAGCTCAGGTAAATTATATCAAGGCGATTTAGTAATAAAAGCAAGCCAATGACGATCAGCGCAATTCCAGGTAGCACAGAATTTTTTTGCGCCATAAAATTTCCCTCCTTAACCAAAATAGCGGTTTATTCGGCCACCGTCTCTTCGGGTATGACGATAAGCATAATGATATAGGCTAAAATACCCATAAAGATGGGGCCTGTTAGAGTAAGTAATACCCACAAAATGCGCACAATAGATGGGTCAATATTAAAATAGTTGGCCAACCCACCGCACACACCGCCAATCATACGGTCTTTGGTGGAACGGGTTAATTTTTTCTGCAAAACAACTCCTTTCAGAGATTTTCTTAAGGTTTTTCCTGTTTTTCTTTCTTAAGGACATTGACCAGATAAACCACCCCCATAATTATTATAACCAGTGGTAAAAGAACATCAAAGTCGAACCAGCGATGCCACCTCCAGCGAAAATCCCAGTCAAAAGGATAGTAATTAAACCAGTGCATCTGATTAAACAGGAAGATTAGACCAAAACAAATCAAAATGGTACCAACAATCACGCTCGTATTTTTAGATCTGGATTCTACTTTAGTGGTTTCTTGACTATTATTGGGATTTTCTGGAATGATAATCCAGCTTGCAATGTAGGCGATAACTCCAAAGCCATTTAAAAAAGCCGAAAGTACCCACAACACACGCACCAGTGTAGGGTCCAGATTAAAATATTCCGCTACGCCTCCACAAACACCGCCAATATATCGATTGGTTTTAGAACGATAGAGACGTTTAATAGTATGGGATGGTTCTTCTTTTGAGGTTGTCTTTTTGGGTGACCTTGTTGATTTAGACTGGCTTTCCTTTTTTTCTTCTGCCATAATTATTACCTTTAATTAAGTTTGTACTATTTGGAGAATTCATGGCTAATAAACGAGGTAAAAACTAAAATGTTTCACGGAGAGAGTTATTTACAATAACGCTTTTCAATTTCTATGATTTTATCCACACGCCTTTTGTGGCGCCCTCCTCCAAAATCGGTTTGTAGCCAAACGAGTAAAATTTCCTTGGCCACATCTACACCCAGCACCCGACTGCCAAGGGTCAGGATATTTGCATCGTTGTGTTGGCGGCTGTTGCGTGCCGTGTAAACATCCTGACAGCTGGCAGCCCTGATTCCCGGCACTTTATTAGCCACCATGGCCGACCCCACGCCTGCTCCATCTACAATCACGCCCCGCCAGCCTTCTCCCCTGGCAACTTTTTGGGCCACCTGATGCGCGAAGTCAGGGTAATCTACCGATTCGGTAGAAAAGGTTCCTACATCTTCCACCTCGTAGCCTTCATCAATCAAAAATTTTTTTAAGGTTTCTTTTAATTCATAGCCAC
>CAZMEG010000008.1:0-20387 GCA_964565205.1 uncultured Cytophagia bacterium | reverse complement strand
CCATAATCGTCACGACCTAGGGGATACATACAACCACGGGCACCACAATGGTCCCGTGAAAGGAACATATAATGGATTTGTGTTTGGATAATAATAAATAGTCAAATAAATCACGACGATTTCTGTTGACCTTTTTAATTATCATATTAATCTTTGGTTTAATAAAATCTGTTTTCGCCGGTCCGGGGGTTCCTGAACATTTTAAAAATAACAGGAATGCTCCCCTCCCTACTCCGGCTGAAATTGTTCCTGGAAAAATTATTGTAAAATTGAAGCCCTTCCCGGCCTTAAAAACCACACAAACATTTGATGAAAATATCTTCTACGCAAATAAGTCTCTGGCTGACAAGTTACAGGCTTTTTCTATTTCCAAAATTAAAAAGATATTCCCTGAAAGCACAAAACAGGTTCAGGCTGAAGTACCTGATCTCTCCACAATTTTTGAATTAGAATTTGATCCGCAAGTGAACCCGCTGGCCGTCGCTACCATTTTCAGTCAGGACCCATGGGTTGAATATGCCGAGCCTCGATACTATCGTTATTTACATTTCACCCCAAACGATTCTTTATTTTTTTCACAGGATCATCTTTCTATTATCCAGGCTACGGCGGCCTGGGATATTACTCAGGGCGACACCAGTGTGGTGATTGCCATCGTGGATACCGGTGTTGACTGGGCACACCCGGACCTGGAGGCTAATATCTGGCATAATCCAGGGGAAATTCCTGACAATGGCATTGATGATGATGGCAATGGCTATGTGGATGATGTGTTGGGCTGGGATTTTGGTGACGAAGACAGCGATCCAGCCAATCGAAGTACCAGTCCGGTGGGCTCCCATGGCACCGAGGTGGCAGGTACAGCAGCCGCGGTAACCAATAATAGCACGGGAATCGCTGGCATCGCTTTTCGCTGTAAGATCATGCCGATAAAAGTAATTTCAGATCAGGCTTCCGATCAAGGTCAAATATTTCTGGGATTTGAGGGCATTAAATATGCTGCGGATCAGGGAGCTCAAATTATTAATGCGAGCTGGGGCGGGCCACGTCATTCCCTTTTTGAACAGGATATCATTAACTATGCCCGCGCCCGTGGCAGCCTGGTAATTGCCTCCGCTGGCAACGGTAACAACCCCGGTAAAATTTACCCGGCTGCTTATTCTGGAGTTCTTGCTGTAACGGCAACTACTAAAAATGATCTGAAAGCCAATTTTTCTACCTTCGGACCCTGGGTGGATTTGGCGGCTCCAGGGGTTTCTATTCTTACCACGACACGTGATAACCACTATCGTTTTGTCAGTGGCACTTCTTTTTCGGCACCTCTGGCCAGTGGCGTGGCAGCGCTGGTGAAATCTTTACATCCTGATTGGACCGCAGGGGAAATTGGTGAACAAATTCGGGTTTCCGCGGATAACATCAATGGAGTGAATCCAGCTTTTCAGAATATGCTGGGACACGGGCGTCTCAATGCTCTGCGGGCTCTTACAGTTGAATCGCCTGCTATTCGTATTGAAAAGATCAAATTCCTGGAAATTACCGGCGATGGCGATGAAGTTCTGGAACCGGGAGAACGATATGCTGTACAACTTGCACTTAAAAATTATCTGGCTGACGCAAACGATGTCATGGTAAGTTTGCATTCCAGTGATTCAGCTATTCTGGTGCGAAAAGGACTCGCTCATCTGGGTGATATTTTGAAAGGACAGGTAGTCACCAACCAGGATTCGCTAATTTTTTCCATTCATCCACATACACCTTTGAATCGAGAGGTGGCACTGCTACTGGATATAGTAGCCAATGGAGGAACCTATCTCGATCGCGATCATTTTCCGGTGACCATCGCACCACTGCTGGTAAATCATAATACCGGTAAAGTTCTCATGACCGTGACTTCGCTGGGGAATCTGGGTTTTTCTGATTTTCCAGCCAATTTACAGGGAAACGGTTTTGTATTTAATAATGACGGAAAAAATCTCCTCTTTGAAGGGGCTTTGCTGGTGGCCACCGGGCCAAACCAGGTTTCAGATATGGCACGAAACAGCACCCTCACCGGTAAAGATGAAGATTTTCAGTTACTTACTGGTGGAAATATCGTTTTGAGGACACCGGGTGAACTTGCAGACCAGCAAAGCCGGGCTCGATTTGACGATTCCCGGAACCCGCAGGCCATCGGTGTGGCCATCACTCAGGAAAGCTTCAGTTACAACACGCCACCTTATGATGGATTTGTAATTTTGAAATACACGATTAAAAATAAAAATGTTACCGATATCGAAGATTTATATGTGGGATTATTTCTGGATTGGGACATCGATGCCCAGACTTTGAAAACCAATCTGGTGGATTTTGATTTTGATTTAAGTTTAGGCTATGTATACAGCCCGGAATTGTCCATTTATGCGGGTGTAAAGGTGCTCAGTGAGCTGGGAGCCACTTCCTATCGTGCCATAAACAATGAAGAAGATTTATTTGACGCTCTACTTTTCAGTGAAGCAGAAAAATTTCACTTCCTGACCGAAGGTTTCAAAAAGACCAGCATTTTTACACCTGGAGATCATTCGCACATGATTGGTACGGGTCCCTTTAAACTGGCTCCAGGGGATTCGGTGGTGGTTGGCTTTGCGGTTCTTGCCGGTCATGGTCTGGATGAATTGAAAAAACATGCCCGTGCAGCGCAAAGTAAATGGAATAAGGTCATTGCCCCGAACCTATCCATGGATTTACCCACCACATTTGTTTTATATCAGAATTACCCCAATCCCTTCAATCCGTCGACCACGATAAAATATTTTGTGCCGGAAATAACCCATGTGACTTTAAAAATTTATAATGTGCTGGGTCAGGAACTCACAACTCTTGTTGATGAAATCCAGGGTCGGGGCGATCACAAAGTCATCTGGAACGGTACCGATTCATTTGGGAGAAGGTTACCTTCCGGAGTCTACTTTTACCGACTGGAACACGCGAAGGTGAAAAAAAGCCAAAAAATGATTCTGCTCCACTAAAAATTACTTGACAAAGAGAAAAAATTTTGTTACGATAAGCCAACATATTTTAATCCATGTAACATTTTAATTAAAAACTAAGGAGGGGAGTCATGGCACTTGGCAGGGGAAGTGTAAACAAGGTTATCCTGGTGGGTAATCTGGGGCAGGATCCCGAATTACGCTACACACCCAACGGGGCCGCCGTAACCACCATCAGTGTGGCAACTAACGAAATTTGGCGCGACTCAGAAGGCAACACGCAGGAAAGAACTGAGTGGCATCGGGTAGTGCTGTGGCGTAGACATGCCGAGGTGGCCGGGGAATTTTTGAAAAAGGGCAGCAAAGTGTACATCGAAGGCAGCCTGCGTACTCGCTCCTGGGAAGACAAAAATGGCAACAAGCGTTATACTACAGAAGTGGTCGCTGACCGCATGACGATGCTGGATAGCAAGGCCGCGGCTGAAAAAGTGGAGGAAATCCCTCCACCTGTGGAGCTTGAAGAACCTCCACCAGATGTCACCTCGGAAAGCGAGGAAGATGACTTGCCATTCTAAGGCTTTTCAAATCCGAGAAATTTATTTTCTCGGATTTTTTTTATCAAAATACAGGAATCCCTCAAGGTCTTAAAGACCTTGAGGGATTAGCTATGAAAGGGAACGAGAAACAAACTAAAATCTTTTAATATATGAAATTATGAAAGAAAACAGTTTAAAAAAACTCCTGGATCTGGCAAAGGAAGCTCAAAAACGTGCAGTGACACCTTATTCCAGTTTTCCCGTGGGGGCTGCTCTGGAAACTCGCAACGGAAAGATTTATCTTGGATGTAACATTGAAGTAAGCTCCTACGGACTTACTATTTGTGCGGAACGGGTCGCTATCTTTAAAGCTTTATCGGAAGGCGAAACTGAATTCATGCGATTGGTGGTGACCGCCGAGACCATAGATTTCTGTCCTCCCTGTGGTGCCTGTCGGCAGGTGATTGCCGATTTTGCCCCCAACATTTCCATCATCCTGTTGAATTCGAAGGGTGAAGTGAAAGAAACCACCATTAATGATCTGTTTCCTGAAGCTTTTAATAAGGAGTTTTTAAAGCAAATTCATAAAAGATGAGTGAACGAGGCATCCTTATTGGTATTGCCGGCGGTTCAGGTTCCGGCAAAACTCTGGTGGCAAAAAATATTTTCTCCGAGCTGGGCTCTGATAAGGTGGTCATACTCTGTCAGGATTCTTACTACAAGGACCTGAGCCATTTACCACCCGATGAACGCCACAAACAGAATTTTGATCATCCCGATGCCATCGACTCGGAACTTTTGATCGAACATGTCAAAGCCCTGCTGCGGGGAGAGACTATTCAGCAGCCCATTTACGATTTTGTCACCCATACACGCAAAAAGGAAACCGTCACCATTGGTCCCCATACCATTGTGGTTCTGGAAGGCATCTTAATCCTGTATAACCCTGAATTGCGTGACCTGATGGACATCAAAATCTATGTGGAAACGGATCCCGATGTTCGCGTATTGCGGCGACTGAAACGGGACATCCTGGAACGGGGACGTACCCTGGAATCGGTGATTAAACAGTATGAAGAAAGCGTTCGACCCATGCATTTACAATTTGTTGAGCCCTCGAAAAGATATGCCGATATTATTATCCCGGAAGGCGGTTACAATCGAGTAGCCATTGATCTGATCAAAACCAAAATTGAAGCCCTGCTGCGTGAGCGCGGTCAAATAGAGTAATCTGTAACCTTTATTTCAGGAGAATGCCCATGTTAGATGTGGTTTCCAAAGATTTAGGCTGGATTGAAGTCATAACCGGTAGCATGTTCAGTGGTAAAACCGAGGAACTGATCCGCCGCCTGAGAAGAGCCCAGATTGCCCGGCAGAAAGTGGCTATTTTCAAGCCTCAAATCGATGTTCGCTATTCCAGTGACCATCTGGTTTCCCACAATGATCAGAAAATTCCCTCCATCGCCGTAAAGGATGCTTGGGAGATTCTGGAAAAATCAAGAGAGGCCCAGGTCATCGGCATCGATGAAGGGCAATTTTTTGGCCCGGAACTGGTGGAAGTATGTGAAACTCTGGCCAATCAGGGCAAGCGGGTCATTGTGGCCGGTCTCGATCAGGACTATCGAGGCAAACCCTTTGAACCCATGCCACAAATAATCGCCGTGGCCGAATCGGTTACCAAGACCCTGGCCATCTGCGTTAAATGTGGTAATCCTGCCAATCGCACCCAGCGCATTACCAAAGACAAAGATCGGGTGCTCATTGGTGCCACCGATATTTATGAAGCCCGCTGTCGTAAATGCTTTGAACCACCCGAAGAATAAATTGCTACCAATTAAATAGTACATCTGAAAGGAGGGAGATCGCATGGAACATCTGATCAGCTTTACCGGAATGCTTACTTTGCTCGCCCTGGCCTGGCTCCTGTCCAGTAATAAAAAGAAAATCCGAGTACGGGTGATTTTCTGGGGAATGGGACTCCAGTTGTTGTTTGCTTTGATTGTTCTGGGTGAAAGCTTTAATTCCTTTGTTGGCATGTTCATCCTGCACAGCATGATTTTAATCTTCATTTTTACCGAAGAAATTTTACGAGCCCAAACCCGTGTCAAACAGATTTTGGTGAGTTTGATCATTATACTGGGGGCTGCAACTTTGAGCCTTGCCTCCTACTTTCTCGATAAAAAAAATCTGGCCATTCCGTTGTTAGTTCTGAGTGGCGCTGCTATTGGCCGGGGACTCTACAAAAAAAGCAATCGCTGGCAGAGATATTCTATCGCCACGTTTCTTACCATTGGCTTCGGGGTGATTTGTTCTAAAAATATTTATGGCAAGGTCATTTTTGCTTTCTTTAGCGAAAAAGTGGACAAATTCCTCAGGTTAACCGATTTTGGCACCGGCTTTCTGTTTGGCAATCTGATTAAACCGGAATATTTCGATCAATTTGGCTTTCAATTTGCCTTTGCAGTTCTGCCCACAATTATTTTCTTTGCCGCTTTCATGTCCATTTTGTATTATCTGGGCATCATTCAGGTAATTATTGAAGTTATGGCAAAATTCATGCGCTGGACCATGGGCACCAGTGGGGCCGAGACCCTTTCCTGTTCGGCCAATATCTTCGTGGGCCAGACCGAAGCTCCGCTGCTCATCAAGCCGTTTTTGAAAGACATGACCGTCTCGGAAATCGCCACGGTGATGGTGGGGGGGTTTGCCACCATTGCCGGAGGCGTGCTGGCGGGATATATTCGCATGGGGATCGATGCCGGGCATTTAATCGCTGCCAGCGTGATGTCAGCCCCGGCTGCCCTGGTGATGGGTAAGATCATTTACCCGGAGACCGAACATTCCCTCACCGCCGGCGATGTGGAAATCCCCAAAATTCAGACCGCCAACAACCTGCTGGAGGCCGTCTCCAACGGTATCACCGATGGGCTGCGGTTGGCCGTGAACGTGGGGGCCATGCTGGTAGGCTTCATTGCCTTGATTGCATTTCTTGATGTCATTTTGAATTTTTGTGACAGCATAATCGATGGAAAGCTTCTGGGTGGAGCTTATTTCACCACCGGCACCAATCCTTACTCGCCCGTTCACGGAGAATATGCTGGCATTTTCCCCGGCAGTCTGCGTTCCCTGTTTGGCAACGCGCTTCGTTATCTTGCCTTTCTCATGGGGGCTCCCTGGAAGGACACCATTGATGTGGGAAATCTGCTGGGCTTAAAACTGGCGGTCAATGAATTTGTGGCTTACGGCGCTCTGGCCAACCATATCACCCATCATGATTTAACCGCACGTTCCATTGTTATTGCCACTTATGCTCTGTGCGGATTTGCCAATTTTGCCTCCATCGGGATTCAGATTGGCGGCATTGGCGCCCTGGTTCCGGAGCGCAAAAAGGACCTGGCCAAAGTGGGTTTGAAGGCCATGTTTGGCGGCGCCCTGGCAAGCTGGATGACTGCCACCATTGCCGGCATGATTATTTGATTTGAAATCGGCACACATACCGATTGAAATTGCTTGTGGAGTGATGGATTGGTGGATTATGGAGTGCTGGAGTGTTGGAGTGATGGAAGACAACACTTTCGTTAAGCAAACCAGAATTCATGTAAGAGAATACGTGACACATACGTCTTCATTTGTGCTTTTAAAGGGAACAAATTTTAACCTGAATTTTTTCTTATTAAGACTTATGAAGGAGAATTTATGAACATATTTGTAAACGAATATAAAAGATATAAAAATTTACTTGAAAAGGCTCTTGAACAGGTCTCGGATGAGGATTTTTTTAAACAACCCGATGAGCATAGTAATTCAATTGCCATAATATTAAAACATATCTCGGGCAACCTGCTTTCAAGATTTACAGATTTTTTAACTACAGATGGTGAAAAAGAATGGAGGCACCGGGACTCAGAGTTCCAGGTTCACGAGACCACGAAAGAGGAACTCATGGAAATGTGGGAGCGGGCGTGGCAGGTTTTGGAACACTCAGTTTTTTCTCTTGGGCCAGAGGATATGAATAAAATAGTAAAAATACGTGGGGTGCAATTCACAGTCGAAGAGGCCCTGGCAAGGTCTTTATCTCATTTTAGTTATCATGTGGGACAGATTATTTATCTGGCTAAATACTTTGCAGGCAAAAATTGGCAATACTTAAGCATCCCGCCCGGCCAAAGCGAAACATATAACAGAAACCCCACAAAAGAGAAGGGAGTCTGATAAAAATTCGGTGCAGCCTGATGTAAGGCAAAGTGAATTACGTAACACAATACGTCCTCGTTTGTACTATTATTTGAAACAAAAAGAAAACCCCAAAATTCGTCTGAAGACGAGTCTGGAAATTCCACACTGTCATCTTTAGATGTCTTGATCTTTTAAGAGGCTATCCAAAAACACGCTGTCAGGGACAACGTCTGGCCATATAAAGGATAGAAGCGGTCCCGGACCGCTATAAATTGTCGCTTTAATTAAAGCCGATCATCTTTTTAGACAGCCTGTAAAAAGAACAACTTCTTACACAATTTGCGTCTGTATATTAAAATTAATTAGCCGGGACAAATTTAAAACAGGCTTCAAAAAAGTCCTACCCCTGGATACCGAGCGAAGTCAAAGCATCACCGATGTTTTACCCCACAGCGGGGGACTTTTCCCTTGCAATATTTTAAGGAATGGTTTATATTGATTTGAAAAAAATGGCGGTTAGTTGGATTTGAGGGAGGAATATGAGGCAGTCAGAAGTCTTTTCTTCGCGCTGGGGCTTGATTCTGGCAGCTTTGGGCATGGCTATTGGTACCGGTAATATCTGGCGTTTCCCAAGAATTGCTGCACAGAATGGTGGTGGCTCCTTTTTAATCCCCTGGTTAATCTTTTTATTTTTATGGTCCATCCCCTTACTCATCATTGAATTTGCCATGGGCAAGCATACCCGGTATGGTCCCATTGGAGCCTTTGGAAAAATCATGGGTAAACGCTTCACCTGGATGGGGGCCTTTGTGGCCTTTTGTTCTATTGCCATCATGTTTTATTATTCTGTGGTCATGGGCTGGTGCATCAAATACTTTGTGACTTCACTGGTGGGTAATAAGGCCATTTTGCAATCGGAATTATTCTGGCAAAAATTCACTCAGGGTTATCAGCCCATCCTGTTTCATTTTTTTGCCATGAGCATAGGGTCATATGTGATTTACAGAGGGGTCGCTCAGGGAATTGAACGAGCCAATAAAGTTCTGATCCCTTCATTGTTGATTTTACTCATACTGGCCGCCATTCGAGCATTAACTCTACCGGGAGCTGTTGATGGTTTAAATTTTTTCTTTAAGCCAGAAATTGGCAAGCTTCTGGAGTACCGGACCTGGCTGGAAGCCTTATCCCAATCCGCCTGGTCCACCGGGGCTGGCTGGGGATTACTTCTAACTTATTCTGTTTATATGAAAGAGAAAGAGGACATCGTTTTAAACTCCTTCATTGCTGGCCTCGGCAACAACTCGGCCTCATTGCTGGCAGGACTGGTTATTCTGCCGACCATATTTGCCATGCTACCACTGGACCAGGCCATGCAGGCGGTAAATTCAGGTAATACAGGTTTAACCTTCATCTGGATCCCCCAGGTTTTCGCGAAGATGCCCCTGGGAGGCATTTTTATGACCATTTTCTTTTTAGCTCTCACCTTTGCGGCGCTCTCATCGCTAATTGCCATGATTGAGCTGGGCACGCGGATTTTCATCGATGCTGGTTTCACCCGGCATCGGGCCATTTCAATTGTCGGAACCATGGGGTTTATCTTTGGTTTGCCCTCGGCTTTAAATTTGAACTTCTTCAACAACCAGGATTGGGTCTGGGGTCTGGGACTGATTATCAGTGGATTGTTTTTCACCATTGCGGTTCTAAAATATGGAGCAGAAAAATTTCGCAATGAGTTGATTAATGCGGAGGGAAATGATATTCCTGCGGGTAAATGGTTTAATATCATTGTAAAAATTGTCATTCCCGTTGAGTTTGTGGGTCTCATTACCTGGTGGTCCTGGCAGGCCATTACTGATTACGATCCCCAGGGCTGGTGGAAGCCATTGCACACTTTTAGCCTGGGAACCTGTCTCTTTCAATGGGGAATAGCACTTGGCCTGTTTATTTTATTGAACAACTGGTTATATCGCAAAACCATTGAAAAGGAATGAGATAAAGTATGGATTGGATTGCTATCGTTTGTATGATTATCATTGGAGTCATTGTCTGGGGCGGCTTTATTTTTACGCTCAGGCTGGCAATCAAAAAAGAAGCCGAAAAATTATCTGGTAAAAATATATGACATACCTGCAGTTTTTAAATGAACTGAGCAAAAAAAATTACCATTCAGTCTATTATATTACCGGTAAAGAAGAATATCTGGTGGAAGACGCCGTGAAGCGTCTGGTGGAACTATTTTGTGAAGAATCAACGCGAGATTTCAATTTAGACGTATTTCATGGGGATGATGTCGAAGCGGGGAAAATTGTAGAAATTGCCAGTTCTTATCCTATGATGGCCGAAAATAGAACCGTTGTGGTGAAAGAAATCCACCGGATGCCGTCGGGCGGACTGGATTTAGTGGCTAAGTTTGTTGAAAGAGTGCCGGCCACAACCAGAATGATTTTTACCAGCTCAAAGCCGGAATCAAAAAATAAAGCTATTGAAAAAATAAAAAAGCGGTCCTGTCAGGTAATCTGCAACACGCTTTATGATCGTGAAATTCCAGCCTGGATAAACAACTATGTTAAAAAACGAGGGTTTACCATTACAGAAGAAGCCGTCCACTTAATTCATACTCGTGTGGGCAATAACCTGAGAGAAATTATAAATGAAATCGAAAAAATTCTGGTAAATTTAGAGAATAAAAGAGAAATTAAAAAGGAGGATGTACAGGAGTTGGTGGGTATTTCTCGCAGTTTCAATATATTTGAACTGACCGATGCCATAGGGGCAAAAGACCTGAATAAGGCATTATACATTTTGGATCGAATGTTGCAATATGGAGAATCTCCCACCGGCATCCTGGCTATGATTACCAGGCATTTTAGCAATTTAATGAAGGTGAAAGGAGCTTTACAGCAAAGGAAATCTTATGAACAGATTTCAGCTTTAACCGGAATTCCAAAATACTTCATGGATAAAACGGTACGGATGGCATCAAATTTCACCTTTGAAGATTTGACACGAATTTTTTCGTACTTATTGGAGACCGATTTGGCTTTAAAAACCAGTAAATTAAAACCCCAAATCGCCATGGAATCTTTACTCATTCAAATTGTAAATTGTTAAAAACCTCTAACTGATTTGAGGAACTTTTTAAAATTGTCAGGGTTGAAAAATTTGTAAAAGTTTAAATGACCAATAAAGCCGATAGGAAAACCAAAAAACCCACAAAGCATAAACAGCCTTCAGATGAGGAGCTTATTGAAAGATTCCAGAAAGGCGACCTTTATGCTTTTGATTTAATCGTAAAGAGATATAAAGATCAATTGCTTAATTTTGTCTACCGATTTGTTGGAAATCAAGAAGAGGCTGAAGACATTGTTCAGGAAACGTTCTTACGCGTCTATCGAAAACGTAAAGCTTATAAACGCATCGCCAAATTTTCAACCTGGATTTACACCATTGCCGGAAATCTGGCACGAACCGAGTTGCGTCGGCGCAAACGTCGGAAGTTGTTTTCCGTTTCTGATATGGGATATGAAGACAAAGATTACGAAATTACCGACGAAGGCTTAAGCCCTGAAAGTGAAGTAGAAGGCATTATTCAAGAAGAAATCATTCAAAGAGAGATTAACAAATTGTCCCCGAAATTTCGTGAAGTCATTATACTCAGAGACATTCAGGAACTTTCCTATGAAGAAATCAGTAAGATTTTAAAAGTTCCGATAGGCACAGTTAAATCTCGGGTAAATCGTGGCCGATTAAAATTACAGAATCGTTTAAAACAACTGAAAGTGAAAACGCAAGAATAAAATTGAAGCCAATAGAGGGACGTAAAAATGAGGTAATGCCTATGAATCATTGTAAAAGGTTTAAGCTTTTAATATCCGATTACTTAGAGGGGTTTTTACAGGGCATTCAAAAAAAAGAAGTAGAGGAACATTTAAAAGTTTGTAGAAGTTGTTACAACGATTATCAAGGCCTTAAATCCATTAAAATGAGTCTCCGAAGACTCCCACCAAAAAAGACTTCACCAGATTTTGAAACAATATTACGCACACGAATCAGTATGGAGCGCGTCTGGAGTCGGCGAGGTTTTATTCAGGGTCCCTTAAGAATACCGATGTATACTGCCGCAACCCTGGTTATAGTTTTTGCGGCTTTTTTTATTTATTACTCTTTAAAAATTTCTGAATCCCCTTCAACCACTTTACCAGCAGTTACAGTACAAAATTCATCAAATCATTTTAATCAGACCATACAACCCAATCCTCAAGAAAGTGTGTTTTATTCAATGGAGGAAGTTACCATTCCCTCCAAGGGAACTCCAATAAATTCGGAGACTCTGCAAAACGCACCTTCAAAAGCCGATTCGATTGCAAGAAATCATAGAGTACCTGTGAGTCGTACACTGGAATTTTGATTTTGAGGGGATTAATAAATTAGCTAAAAGAAGAAGTGCGTTCAAATCAAGCCATTAAAATTTGTTTTGCCTGCCTGTTAATTAGCCCGCTGTGGCAGGGAACAACCTTAGGGGGGCAATCCTTAGATAAACTTCAACAAGAGATAAAAAAGATCATTGACTCCACCCAGGTTTCTGTGGTAACCGTGGCATCAAGATTTTCCCATGAATATTATGTGGAAAAAGAGAGCAGCATTCTTTCCTTTTTTAAAACCGAACGTGAAAAAAAATCCTTGACCTATATTAATATTGGAACCGGCTTTCTTATCGATGATCGGGGCCATATATTGACTCGAAGCAGCAATGTCCTGGATGCATTAAGCACTACTGTAACTCTTGCCAGTGGTCGTGAGTATCAGGCATCGCTCATCGGGCATGATCCTCAAACGGGTTTTGCCATTCTAAAGATCGAAGCCAGAGATATTCATCCAGCCAAACTGGGTAATTCGGACAAGATCGGGTTGGGTTCCTGGGTGCTGGTCATCGGGAATTCCCTGGGGGTGTTTCCCTCAGTTATGCTGGGCATGATTAATGGTTTACGAAGCGATGGATTGATTCAAATTTCGGCAAACATTGACCCCGGTAACAATGGTAGTCCTGTCATCAATACACATGGCGAAATCATAGGCATTGTGGCGGCTCGTTTAAATCCACCTGGTGCGTCATCTACCGAGGTTTTATACAACGCACGTAGCAGCGAATCGGTTCTGGTTTATCCGATTAACTGGATTCAAAAAATAGCCAGGGATATCATTCAATATGGACATGTTAGAAAAGCCTGGCTGGGTGTGGTTGGCTACCAGAGTGGTTTGCGTCCTGAAATCAAACAGGTCATTCCTAATAGCCCGGCAGAAAAAGTTGGGCTGAAAGTTGGTGATGTAATTATTAAATATTCCGGTAAAAATGTGCGAAATGTGGCAGAATTAGCCCGATTGGTTGAGTATTCCAGCCCGGGTGAAAAAGTGGTACTGGAGTTTTTAAGAAATGGTGAACCTTCTACGGTAGAAGTTGAACTGGGAGAAAAAGCTCCGGAAAGTTCGGTAGAGAACGATTTCTGGACCCAGCCTTCGATCATTTCAACTACCTCCACCTTGACCCCTGATCATGTTTTACCTGTCGATTTAATGCGTATGAACAAAAAGCTGGAAAAAAGAATTCATTATTTAGAAGAAGAGGTATTAAAACTCAAAAAGCAATTAGAAGCAAATTAATTAACCCGCCTTATTCATAGTGCGGCATCTGTCCGCAACCAAAAATATTCCTTCAATAGTCGGCGCAATGCTTGTTGACATTCAACATCTTTATTCGTATATTTTTGACCGTTAAATATACGGTAAAGCCGCAAAATAAAATTGATTGGATATTATTGTGGGGTGATAGTTTTATGAAAATGGAAATTCCAAAAGTTTATGATCCCAAGCAGGTGGAAGATCGACTTTATCAATTCTGGCTGGAAAGGAGCTATTTCCACGCGGAAGTGAATCCGGAAAGGCAGCCTTATACCATCGTCATCCCACCACCCAATGTAACCGATGTGTTGCACATGGGCCATGCTTACAATAATACCTTCCAGGATATCCTGATTCGCTATCATCGTATGCAGGACAAAGAAGCTTTATGGTTGCCCGGGACAGATCATGCAGGGATCGCCACCCAGAACGTAGTAGAACGCTATTTATTAAAAGAACATAAAAAGACCCGTTTTGACCTTGGACGGGAAAAATTTGTTGAAATGGTCTGGAAGTGGCGTGATGAGCATGGTCGTATTATCATAGAACAATTGAAGAAATTGGGCTTTTCATGTGATTGGCAGCGTGAACGATTCACTATGGATGAGGGAATGTCGCGGGCAGTTCTGGAAGTGTTCGTACGCCTGTATAACAAAGGGTTAATTTATCGAGGTAAATACATTATTAACTGGTGCCCGCGTTGTCAAACAGCCCTATCTGATGAGGAAGTCACTCACCAAGAACAGGAGGGGAATCTCTGGTACATCAAATATCCTATTTCCGGTACCACCAAATTCATTACGGTAGCCACTACCCGTCCGGAAACCATGCTGGGCGATGTTGCCGTAGCTGTACACCCGGAAGACAAGCGCTACCGCGATTTGATTGGTAAGACGGCCATTTTACCTATCTTAGGCAGGGCCTTGCCCATTATCGCTGACCAGGATGTGGATAAAGATTTTGGTACGGGTGCCGTAAAAGTGACCCCGGCTCATGATCCCAACGATTTCATAATCGGGCAGCGACATAATCTGACGCCCATAAATGTCATGAACGTAGATGGTACCATGAATGAAAACGCCGGTAAGTATGTGGGTATGGATCGCCTGAAAGCGCGCAAGCATTTGTTGCAGGACTTGACCAAAGAAGGCTTCCTGGAAAAGAAAGAGGAACACCGGCATTCGGTTGGACACTGCTACCGGTGCAATACGGTCATTGAGCCTTACCTCTCGGAGCAGTGGTTTGTGAAGATGAAACCCCTGGCTGAACCTGCCATCAAAGTGGTGAAAGAGGGCAAAATCAAATTTCACCCGGCCCGCTGGACTAAAGTTTACCTGCACTGGATGGAAAATATACGTGATTGGTGCATCAGTCGTCAAATCTGGTGGGGGCACCGAATTCCAGTGTATTACTGTCAGGAATGCGGCGAGGTGATTGCCTCGGTTGAAAGACCCGGCCAGTGCACCAAATGTAAAAGCCAGAAGCTGGAACAGGACCCTGATGTGCTGGATACCTGGTTTTCTTCGCAACTCTGGCCTTTTGCCACTCTGGGCTGGCCCGAAGAAACTCCCGAGTTAAAATATTTCTACCCAACCGATACCCTGGTCACCGGTCCCGATATCATCTTCTTCTGGGTAGCTCGTATGATCATGATGGGTCTGGAGTTCATGGGCGAAGTGCCATTCCGGGATGTGTACTTCAATGGCATCATCCGCGATGCCCAGGGCCGTAAGATGAGCAAATCTCTGGGCAATGGAATCGATCCCCTGGAAATGGTGGAGCAATTCAGCGCCGATGCCGTACGATTTTCTTTGCTGATGCTGTCGGCCGAGGGACAGGACATTAATCTTGCAGTAAGCGACTTTGAAATTGGCCGCAATTTTTCTAACAAAGTATGGAATGCTTTCCGCTTCTTATGGATGAATCTCGAACCTGTGGATTTAGAAAACGGCAATCTGGAATATATCAAGAAACTTTCGGATGAAAACAAGCTGGATCTGGCCGACCGCTGGATTCTCAGTCGCTATCAGAAGACCATCCGCAAGGTTTCTCGTGGACTGGATCAGTTCAAGTTTCATGAAGCTGTGGATGCCATTTACAGCTTTTTCTGGAAAGAGTACTGTGACTGGTACCTTGAGTTAATTAAACCTCGTTTATATGATAAAGAAAGTGAAGAGCAAAAGCGGGTAGCTCTGGCTGTAGCTGTGGCGGTGATGAAAGGCATTTTGCAAATGCTACATCCCTTTATCCCCTTCATCACAGAAGAGATCTGGTTAAAAATTCGTGCTCAGGAAGATAGCGAAAGCATCATGATTTCCTGCTGGCCCACAGAATCACGGGCTTTTATTAATGACCAGGCAGAAAAAGATATCCAGGTGATTCAGGAAGTGATTGGGGCAATAAGAAATATTCGCGGGGAAATGAATATTCCACCTACCAAAACCGCCAATGTGATCATCACCGGCAGTAATCAGCAAAACTTGAAGTTGATCGCCGCTCACCCGGTGTATTTTCAACAATTAGCAAAAGTGGAAAAACTGCAGTGTCAAAAACAGGCTAAACGACCACCAAAAGCCGCCACGGCCGTGGTGAATGATCTGGAGATTTTCATTCCCCTGGAAGGTTTAATCGACTTCAATGTGGAGAAAGCCCGACTGGAAAAAGAAATTTCCAGACTTGAAAGACAACTGGAAGAGCTCAATAATCGTTTGCAAAGCCAGGAATTTCTTTCAAAGGCTCCAGAGGAAGTGATCAATCGCGAAAAGAAGAAAAAATCGGATTTTGAAACGAATTTGAACAAATTGAAGTCAAATTTAGAAAGTCTGGCAGCTTAAAATATTTTACCTAATTTTTCAATTTTAGTGATTCATAAAAGAGTCAGCTAAAGTGAGAGCGGATGAAAAAAATAAAATTAATTTTTTTTGCCTTTGCCGGGTTTTTCTGGCTATCGTGGGGGTGGGCACAGCAGAAAGAAGTTGCCCTGACGGTTTATAATGATAATTTAGCCCTGGTCAAAGAGGTTCGGACCCTTACCTTACCGGAAGGCATCACCCAAATAAAATTTCAGGATGTGGCAGCCCAGATTGACCCCACTTCTGTTTATTTTAAATCACTTACAGCCCCTGAAAAAGTCACGATTCTCGAGCAGAATTATGAATACGATCTGGTAAATTCCATCAAAATTTTACAAAAGTACATCGACCAGAAAATCAATCTGGAGGGAAAAGAAGGAAAGAGATACACGGGGACTTTGCTAAACGCCTCGGGTAAAGATGTGATCTTACGGACCGAGGATGGTGGCATTAAAATTTTAAATCGCCAAAGTATTTTGAACATGGAATTCCCTCGATTACCGGAAGGCCTCATTACCCGTCCTACGCTGGTATGGACACTCGATTCTCAGCAAGCAGGTAAGCATGAGGTCGAAGTAGGGTATCTGACTTCTGGAATTCAATGGCACGCAGAATATGTTGGCATAGCCAATGAAGCGGATACGCAACTGGATTTAAGTGCCTGGGTTTCCCTGGATAATAAATCAGGGGCCACGTATAAAGAGGCTCAGCTAAAACTGGTAGCCGGTGAAATACATCGCGCCAGAGAAATCGTACCAAAATACAGAGAGGCACAGGCTGAATATTTCTCCGTGGCAAAAAAAGTTCAATTTAAAGAAAAAGCTTTTTTTGAGTACCATCTCTACACACTTCAACGAAAAGCTACGGTGGCCAATAATCAAATCAAGCAAATTTCCCTGTTTGAACCTGTGGAAGTAGCCGTTAAGAAGATTTACAGCTACGATGGAGCCCAGGATGATAACCGGGTGCGGGTGAATCTGGAATTTAAAAATGAAAAGAAAGTCGGCCTGGGCATGCCTTTGCCCAAAGGTAAAATTCGACTCTACAAAAGAGACACCGATGGCTCGCTGGTTTTTATTGGTGAGGATTTTATCCAGCACACTCCAAAGGATGAGGAGGTAAAAGTTTATGCCGGCAATGCTTTTGACATTGTTGGCAAACGGGTGCAAAAGGACCGCCGAAGCATTGGTAAAAATTCCTGGGAAGAAAAATGGGAAATTACTCTGCGCAATCATAAAGCCCAGGCGGTGGAAGTGCATGTGATCGAACATCTCCAGCCTGATTGGGAAATTATACGTAGCTCCCATACTTATGAAAAGAAGGACGCTTTCACTATCGAATTTAAAGTTCAGGTGCCCAAGGATGGGGAAGAAAAAATTCATTATGTGGTGCGCTACCAGAGATAACCAGTGGCTGAGTTTAGCTTAAATACCCCTGTCCAATATTTAAAAGGCATCGGGGACAAACGAGCTCGAATGTTAAACGAAATTGGCATTCATTCTATTTTAGACCTTCTGTACTACTTTCCCCGGCGTTATCTGGATCGGAGTAATATTGTTAAAATAAGCGAGCTTAGAATGGATGTTATGGCGACAGTTGTAGGAAAAGTGCAATTTTGTGGCATCAAATCGGGAAGACGGAAAAGATTTATTCTGGTATTGTATGACGGCACAGGCTATTTAAATTGCATCTGGTTTAATTACCTGGATTACTGGAACAGGATTTTCGCACCGGGTCAGACACTGGCTGTGAGTGGGAAGGTGGGATATTTTGGTCACTTTCAAATGATCCATCCCGATTTTGATCGACTGGATGAAGGGGGAGAAGATCAGGCTTTACATACCGGGCGTATTATTCCGCTCTACTCTTCCAGTGAAGCTCTCAGTAAAGTGGGGCTGGACAGTCGGGGATTTCGCCGGATCATAAAAAATGCCTTACAATCCAATGCGGCCTATCTTGAAGAAAGTTTGCCCAAAGAAATTTTGCGCCGTCAGCAATTGATTCCATTACGTCAGGCCATTGAAAACATCCATTTTCCAGCAGATCGTCGTACGCTGTTACAGGCTCGCAAGCGCCTTAAATTTGACGAGTTGTTTTTTCTTGAATTGATGCTTGCCTATCGCCGGCGAAAAATAGAAATGCTGAATAAGGGAATCGAATTCCTTAAGGTGGGCGAACGCACGCGAAGACTGATCGAATTACTTCCTTTTGAATTAACCGAAGCACAAAAACGAGTCCTGCGTGAAATTCGGGAAGACATGAAAAAAGAATCACCCATGAATCGGCTCATACAGGGTGATGTGGGTTCAGGCAAAACCATTGTGGCGCTTATTTCGATGATGATGGCCATAGAAAACGGCTATCAGGCCGCGCTTATGGCCCCCACCGAAATTTTAGCCGAACAACACTATCTGACTATACACAAGCTACTGGAAGACGTTGGGGTAAAAGTGGTGTTATTAATCGGGGCGCAAAACAAAAAAGAGAGACAGGAATACTTACAGCTCATTCGTAGTGGCGAGGCAGAAATCATCGTGGGCACTCACGCCCTCATTCAAGAAGGGGTGGAATTTCACCGGCTGGGTCTGGTCATAATTGATGAACAGCACCGTTTTGGCGTTTTGCAACGTGCCGCCCTCATGGCTAAAGGGCTCAGTCCCGATGTGCTGGTAATGACGGCCACGCCCATTCCACGTACTCTCTCAATGACCCTGTACGGCGATCTGGATGTTTCCATCATTGATGAATTACCTCCGGGACGTAAGCCGGTAAAAACTTACTGGCGAACTGAAGACAAGCGCAACGAAATTTACCGATTTGTCCGTAATCTTTTAGAGCAGGGCGCACAGGCGTACATCATTTTTCCATTGATTGAAGAATCTGAGAAAATTGACTTGCAGGCCGCCACCGAAGCTTACCAGCAACTTAAACAGGGAATTTTTTCCAGATTTAACGTTGGCCTTCTGCACGGGCGCATGCGCAGTGATGAAAAAGAAGCTGTGATGACCGCCTTTAAAAAAGGGGAAATCCAGGTTCTGGTTAGTACAACGGTAATTGAAGTTGGCGTGGATGTGCCCAGAGCCACCATCATGGTAATTGAAAATGCCGAACGTTTTGGTTTGCCGCAATTACATCAACTGCGGGGCCGCGTAGGCCGCGGCAAAACTCAATCCTATTGCTTTTTGATTGCTAAAAAACCGGTTTCGGCTGATGCCCGGAAAAGACTCAATGCTCTGGCAAAGACCAATGATGGATTTAAAATTGCCGAAATTGATTTACAGTTGCGTGGTCCCGGCGAGTTTTTTGGCACCAAACAGCATGGCCTTCCACAGATGCGGATCGCTGATCTGGTGCATGACTCCGAGCTTTTAATCAAGGCACGGGAGGAGGCCTTTCGCATGGTCCGCGAAAACAAACGATTGCATCGCTCTGAAACCCAACGTGTGCATGTGAACTTCTTCAAAGAATATCATGAAAAATTCGAACTGGCGCGGGTAGGATGAAGTATTATGAGTGATTGTATTAACGGGGATCAAAATATCGAAATCCTTTTTTGTCAACTGGTCATGTCGTTGCATGCTGATGTAATGCAACATCTGGGCAAAATTAAAAACCCGGTCAGTGGAAAAATTGAGCCCGATCTGGAAAAGGCACGTCAGGCCCTCGATATGCTGGTGATGATCAGAAACAAAACCCGTGGAAATTTAACCGAGGATGAAAATCAATTGCTTGAACGTCTCATTAATGAAGCAGAAATAAATTATCAGAATGTCATTAAAAAAATCCCAAATTCCAGGGGCTAAATACCATAAACCTCTTATGGTTATTCTGAGCGCAAAAACCATAGAAGTTGCTTTCTTGACAAGATTCCTCTGCTCGAAGAATCTCAGGAGGGGGCATTTAGTTGGTTGTCCGTTGTTAGTTGAGTATTTCGAATACAAAGAAAGAGGTAAAGGCAAAAAGGAGTTATGGAGTGTTGAAGTACTGGAGAAATGAATGTGCTTAGTCCTTACTGTCATTTTGTTGCAATAAAAAGATTATAATGAAAATAAAATGAAATGCTTTTTATGGTCATTCTGAGCGCAAAAACCACCGGGGTTGATTCCCTGGCAAGATTCCGATGCGCGAAGAATCTCAGGAGGTGGGCTTTTAGTTGGTTGTCCGTTGTTAGTTGAGTATTT
>CAZMEG010000007.1:5775-20409 GCA_964565205.1 uncultured Cytophagia bacterium | reverse complement strand
CACTTAGGTCTGCCAATTTTTTGTGATTTCTGGAAAAAAGGGCAGATTAAAATTCTTATTTATCATGGAATCCCGGGGCAGGATCATTTTGATGGAATTATCAATTATTATGGATATGCTATACCATTAAAAAAGTTTGAACAACATCTAAAATATTTAAAAAGGCGATGTAATATAATTAGCTTAACTGATCTGGTTACAAAAACTCGATTGTCTCGAACCAAAACAAATGTAGTCTTAACTTTTGATGATGGATATGAAAGCCATTTTTTAAATGTTTTTGATTTACTAAAACGGTATAAATTACCGGCTGTTTTTGCATTACCTACAGCTTTTGTTTGCCGTCAGGAACCGTTGTGGGATGATATTATTGAATATGCTGTAAATTCTTCATTGAAAAATAAAGTAAAAATTAAATGGGATGGAGTGGAGAAAGTATTCAATATTAATGATTTTTCCGGGCGTTTGACATTATATAATTGGCTCATGCGTCATTGCGTTAAAATTGATCAGAAAAAGCGTGATTGTTTAATTAAAAGCGCTGTTGAAGCATTAGAAGTTTCCGCTTCTGCCCAGGATATGTTCCAATATTCGGATTATCGACCTCTTACACATGAACAAATAAATCACATATTAGACTCTGAGCTGGTGGAATTCGCCTCACACTCGGTCCATCATTATTTACTGGCAAAATGTGATGAGGAAACCAGGCGTTTTGAGCTTGTAGAATCCAAACATCATATCGAATCCATGACAAAAATACCCTGTACCGTGTTAAGTTTGCCGGGGGGCTCATATAACTCAAGAGTTCTGAGTGAGGCTTTTAAGGCAGGTTATGAGTATATCATGACTTCCGATTCCGGTACAGCCGAAGCTACGTCACATGTCTTGAACCGAAATGGCGTATTTAGTCAGTATGATTTTTTTGAATTTGTTGATTTAGTCCATGGCCCTGTATTACAAATGATTGAGACAACTCGTCGCATTCGTTCAGGTTTTTACAAAAAAATTCACAGAAAAAAGTATTTATATGGTCAATGTTCATCAGAAACCATTAGTTGATATCCCCGCACAGGATCCTGAAAAATCTACTGTAACAGTACGATCCTACCGCTCCGGTGATGAAAAACAAATTCTGGAACTCTGGAAAAATATTTTTCAAAGAGAAAGAACCCTTATTCACTGGAACTGGAAATTTAATAATAATCCTTATTCAAACATTCAAACCTCTCTCGCCATTGCTTCTGATAATAGCCAGATTATAGGTCAATATGCAGTGATACCTGTAAAATTAAATTTTAGAGGCGTTCCCGTTCTTGCAGCTCAGGTAGTGGATCTTATGACTCACCCGGATTTTCGTCGCCAGGGTATCTCCTTAAAAATGGCAAAACATTGTTTCGAGCAGTTGATAAAAAACAACTTTGCCCTGGTATTTTCTTTTTTCAGCAAAACTTCTTATCCCGGTCACGTGAGCCGCTTGGATTTTAAACCTATTACTCCGCTGAAACAGTACTGGCTCCGTTTAAATTTATCTTATGGCAGAGTGCTTAATTTACTGTATGGTATATGGCTCAATACGAAATTGATGAAGGAACGATATGTCCTTAAACACTGGCCTGATAATATGACCTTTCGTTTAACGAAGCATTTAACTTTTCGACACAGTAAAACAGTGCCCGACAATTATAATGTGCTGTGGGAATCCATGCGACCTTATGAGGTTTTATCCTTATGGAAAGATTCTGAATATTTTGCATGGCGCTATGATCAGAACCCCGATCATGAATTTGACTATTTTTATTTAATTAATGGAAATGAGATAATAGGTTTATCTGTTGTATTAGCCTCCTCAAATAAGGATGTAACAATTTGTGAACTTTTAGTTAAAGATCGAAATGTTCTGAATGGCCGTTTTCTCATTAATAAAATCGTATCTTATTATATTAAAAAAGGCTATCGAAAAATACGTTTTATCGGGACCGATGCAGGATTTTTTGATGAAGTCTTCAAAAAGTTTCATTCTGAATTCTGGTTTGGGATTGTATTTTGTGTAAAAACTTTGAGTAATTTAAAACTTCAGGAATATTTCACCCCATCCTCAAACTGGACACTATCTTTTGGAGATATAGATTTAGTTTAATCCAGGAAAGGAGAGAGGAGGTAAATTTGAAGAAAAGCAAGCCGGATGTGACCATCATCATTCCTTATTATAATCATTCTCGCTATTTTGAACAGTGTTTGTCCAGTATCCAGGCACAAACCTATAAAAATTTCACCGTAATTGTGATCGATGATGGCTCGCATGAACTCCTCAAACCCAAAATTGATCATGTCAAAGGGCTTGATATTCGCCTGCTTCGTCATGAAATCAATCGTGGCCCTGCGGCGGCTCGAAATACAGGAATACGAGCCTGTTCAACGCAACTGTTTGTGTGTGTGGATGCCGATGATACCATAGATCCCTCTTTTCTTGAATCTGTTGTTCCGGTTATTCTAAATGATGAAAGCATCGATTGTGTTTTTACTGATGTTCGTTTATTTGGAGCGGATGACAGGATTGTTGCCTATAAAGTACCCTCTTTAAACGATATATTGCGCAGCCAGTTAATCCCTGGCGCCGGCACAATCATGCGACGACGACTTTGGGAACGTTTGGGAGGCTATGATGAAGCCGATATCCTGAGACATGGCCGTGAAGATTGGGAATTTTATATCCGAGCTTTCAGTGAGGGGTGTAAAGTAGCTCATGTGCCAAAACCTTTATACAATTATCGTATTGTCAACAAATCATTACACGTTACGTGCCGGTTACATGATGCCGAGGTAGCTCAGTACATTTATAAAAAGCATCAATCCCTTTTCGATTCGACGGGTCTGGGGAAACGTTTTTTAAGCTTTGGTTTTTATAAAGCCGCTACTTCCTGGTATAATCATGGATTTAGAAGAAAGGCCTTTAAATTAGCATTTAAGGCCTGGCGTTTGGACCCTTCTAATATGAGATTTAAATTACTTTTACGCACGGGGTTACCACAGGTAGTAATTCGTCATTTTGGTAATGGGCAGCTAAAACGTCATTTCCCTCTCATCGGATTTCCTCTGCACGGTGAAGAGAGATACAAACCATTTTTTCTTATCGGTTCAGGGCGTTCAGGCAGTACTTTGTTCAGGCGAATTTTAACAGCCCATTCCCAATTGCATATCCCCCCGGAAAACTTTGCCCTTGTTAGCAGTATTCAGAAATTTAAACAATATTGTAAAACGATGGTCTGGGAGGATTTAGTGCATTTGATATTGTCACTTTTTGAATTTCATCATGAATTTTATACATTTAAGATTTCATTACGACCCCTGGTTCATCGCTTAATCGAAACTCCTCATGATCGGCGCAATCTGGCCTTTATTCTTGACAGTCTGTATAGATATCATGCTGAAAAACATGGCATTTCCATGAACCGGTGGGGCGACAAAACTCCTCTGGTTACTTATGAACCCGGTATGCTTGAACAATTATTAAAAATTTTTCCTGATGCCCAATTTATCCATCTTGTAAGAGATGGTTGTGACGTGATAGCTTCAACATTACGTTATGGATTTTTTACGGATCTTACCACGGCTGCCAATCGCTGGGTTCGGGTAGTTCAAAACGCCAGGCAGTTCACCGAGGCGCATCCCCAGTGTTGCATGGTGGTACGATACGAAGATCTGGTCTGTAATCCAGAAAAAGTAATTAAAGCCGTTTGCCGGTTTTTGAAGGTTGAATTTGAACCTCAAATGATACATTCTGAGAATCTGGCTAATGAAATGGGTGACGTACCAGTTTTACATGAACACATCGAAGTAAGTAAGCCCATTAATGTTTCCAATATAGGTATGGGAAGAAAAGAATTTACAAAGGAGGAAAAGGAACTATTACAGGCTATAATTGGCAAAGAACTTGCCCATTTTGGTTATCCTCCAAGTACAGAGAAAGTTTCTTACACGCATTTTACTACCTCTATGAATGTAAATTATGAGTAAAATAAAATTTTCAATAATCGGATGCGGGGCTATTGCCAGAGCACACCTGGATGCTTTAACCAGAAATGAGGGTGCGGAAATCACCGTACTGGTTGATAAGGAGTTACTACGAGCTCAAAAACTCGCACAAAAATATCAGGTGCCAGAAATTGCTGGTGATTATAAAAAGATTTTCGGTAAGGTAGACGCAGCTATTGTTGCCTTGCCTCATCATTTACATGCTCCCGTCAGTATGGATTTGTTACAGCATGGCATTCATGTCCTGGTGGAAAAACCCATGGCGTTAAAGCCCACCGATTGTCGCGCCATGATTGAGGCCGCCAGGTCTTCCGGTGTCCGGTTAGCGGTGGGACTGGCACGACGTTTTTTCTTGTCATCTCAATTTGTTAAACAATTATTCGATAATCATATTCTTGGTGATATTGTTAGTTTTGATTTGCAGGAAGGTTATATCTTTAACTGGCCCGTTCATTCTGATTTTACATTTAAAAAAGAAAGTGGAGGGGGCGTACTATCTGATACAGGTGTTCATGTACTGGATTTATTGCTCTGGTGGTTGGGAGACTATGAACATGTGGAATATTATGATGATGCCTGTGGCGGAGTCGAAGCCAATTGTGAAATTTATATAAAGTTAAAAAATGGTAGCCATGGGAAAATTGAATTAAGTCGTATGCGCGACTTGCGTAATACCTGGATATTTAAGGCAGAACGCGGTTCACTGGAAATTGAAACAAGGTTTGATTCTATTGTGCGACTAAAAATGGAGGATGACTTAACTTTAGCCGGTAAAGTTCTGGAAAATGGCCTGCATGGTGAAAAACCTGAAGATATTTACCATCGTCAAATCAACGATTTTATTGATGCTATTCAACAATCGCGTCCTCCTTTTATTCCGGGTGAAGAAGGTCTTCGCTCTGTGAAAATTATTGAAGCCTGCTATAAAATACGTCAGCCTTTAAAACTTCCCTGGATGGATTTTCAAACTGAGCAACCTTTTACAGAAACGATTAATGCAAAAATCTAAAACTTTCATTTCGTTTTTTCTTTATCTTTCTCTTGGAAGTTATCTATTTTATCTTTTCCATAGCCTTGCAGTAAGAAATTTTGTTAACAAAATACTTACTTTATTAAATAATTTTCTATTTTAGATATGCCTATGCAAAGTATGTGGGCGATTTTATCTTTAATTTTACCTGCATTTTCAACAGCAATGTGTTGCCGTCGATTGGGAACAGGTGAATCCCGTTCATTAAATGTTCTTATATATCTGGTTGTTTATGTTTTATTATTTATCATCCCGGTTCAATTGATTGCGGCATTGCAACTTTTAGGTGTGATTAAAGCCTTTTCATTACTTCACATTGCTTTGTTGGATTTATTTATATTGAGTGGTTTTTGGACTGGGAGTCGTTTAATAAATCATTCGCATCAAACTACATTGGTCCGGAGTTCCTTTATCTCTTTTTTAAAAAATCTTCCTAAGCCTGTTTTAGGTTCTTTTATCATAGTCACATTATGCTATTTGACATTTGCAATCGATTTATTTACTTCGTATCCAAAGGGTTTCGATGGGATTTATTATCGTTTGCCGCTGGCGTTAAGATGGTTGCAAGAAGGTTCACTTCGTATACCGCCGCACACCTGGCGTTACGCTTTGCCTGGCAATGCGGAAATTCCCATGATGGTGTTATTGGGAGTTGGTTGGCAACCCCTGGTCCTTCTATTTAATTTGCTTGGCACCTTAATTCTTGCTATTTCTACCTATTTAATTGCCTTGAAGTGCAGAGTGAATAAAACGGCTGCTTTTATAGCCTCATTAATTATTGTGAGTGTACCTTTAATCAATTTTCAAACTTTTTTAGCTTATACTGAAGTTTATGGCTCCAGCTTTATCATGGCATCCATAGCCATTTTTCTTTATCGATACGATACACAGGAATTGATTACCAAAAAACGCTTTCTTATTTATCTAATCTTGTCTGGTTTAGCCTTAGGTGTAGCCATTGGCACTAAACTGGCTTTTTTAGTATATGGTTTTGCTATTTTTGTTATTGTATTCGTGCTACTGGTTCGTGAGCGATACAGACATAAAATATCTATCCCGAGGCTTGGTGGCCTATTTTTGATAGCCATATTATTACCCTGCATATTCTGGTTTGCCAGAGCCTTCTTTACCACGGGTAATCCTTTTTATCCATTAAAAGTTGAAATATTGAATCATACTGTTTTTGATGGCTATTCCATTGAATTTATACGACCAAAAGCCCAATACCATGATTTTGTGCAGAACCCGTTAGAATGGTTTATTTATCCCTGGACTGAACAAAACACGCGCCAGTTTAATTATTCAGAAAGGGGTGGCCTGGGGGCAAGCTTTGCCACTTTTGTTCCTGTTGGAGTGCTTTATACTATTTTTACCTTATTTAAAAATCGGGCCGGAAACGAAAAAAAGTTTTTGCTTACACTATTTTTATTTTTGTGTGCGGGATTGGTGGCATTTTACTTAATTCTTTCTCAAGTGCCAAGGTACAGTATTCCTATTATGGTCCTTGCCTGTGTTTTGGCTGCCCCATTTATTGAAAAGGTGGTGCAATCAAAATATGCCTGGATAAATCTTCTTTTAATTGTCAGTTTTGCAACCACCAGCATAATCGCCGGGTTCTTTCCGTTAAAAAATTTGCTTGGTCGAATTTATAGAGGGGAATATACCCGTGCAGAAATTTATCATTATCCACCAATCATTGATGAACTGCCAAAAGGTTCGACGATTTTAAATCTGGGACGTTTGCACCTGAATAACTTTGCCCTGGCAGGAAAACATCTTTCTAATAAAGTGATACCGGTATTTATGTTACCTTACTACGTAACAAAAAGGGGGTACAAGGATATCCGTACAATTAATAAGGCATTTTTACTACAAAATAAAGTGGATTATATCTGCCAGATCAAGGGAGACCATCTTCTGCCTGGTAAAGATGATGACATCATCAATGGAATACCCTATCCTAAATATTTAACGCCGGGAATTCCATTAAAACTGGTTTATGACGAAGCTGATGAGCATCCACAGGTAAAGTATCCCTGGCGAATATGGAAAGTGGTACAGAGCGAAGACGGTAACATTTCCGTTAATTTTGACAATAAGAATAACAACATCATAAAATCTGGTAAATTACTATTTGATGAATAAAGCTGATATAGCGGCCCATTTTGATCGGGTGGCCCATGTTAGGGATCGCTGGCGGAAGCGCAATTATTATTATCATCAGACTATCGAGCAACTCTGTCAGGCCCATATTCCGGCCGGCTCTGCCGTTCTGGATGTAGGATGTGGAACAGGGGACCTGCTTGCCTGTGTAAAACCGTCATTTGGGGTAGGCATCGATTTAAGCTATCGCATGATTGAACAGGCGCGGAGAAAATATCCGGATTTGCACTTTTTAGTGGGAGATGCAGAAGCTCTGCCCTTAAATATGAAATTCGAGTATATCATTATATCTGATGTAATTGGACACTGGTATGATATCCAGGTAACACTCGAAAAATTCCACCATCATTTACTACCTGAAGCTAAAATTATCATTACCTATTTTAACTTTGTCTGGTATCTTGCATTGAAATTAGGGGAGCGCTTGGGTTTAAAGATGCCAGAACATCAACAAAACTGGCTTGGCCGGAAAGATATTGAGAATCTACTTTATCTTACTGATTATACCATTTTAGAATCTGGTGTAAAGCTATTGCTGCCCAAAAAAATACCACTGTTATCTTACTGGCTTAATGAAAAATTTATCAATTCTTTCTTTGGACGGCATTTCTCCCTGGTCCAATATTTTATAGCTCAACCAGGGTTAGAACCGGCCATTCAGAAAAATTTAAGTTGCTCGGTGGTGATTCCCTGCAGAAATGAGCGGGGAAATATTGCCCCTGCTATTGAAAGAATTCCCAACATGGGATCGCACACAGAGATAATTTTTATCGATGGACAATCTACCGATGGCACCATCGAGGAAATAAAAAAACAGATTAAACGGTGGCAAGGAGTAAAAGATATTCGACTGATTCATCAGGTGCCCCCTGAACCCGAAGGTCAAAATGAGGCAACCCCGGCTAATCTGATGCTAAAACTGGGAAAAGGTGATGCGGTTCGCAAGGCTTTTGCTGCGGCCCGAGGGGATGTGTTGATGATATTAGATGCAGATTTAACCGTGGCTCCTGAAGATTTGCCCAAGTTTTTTAAGGCTATCGCTCAGGGTAAAGGTCGATTTGTCAACGGAACCAGACTGGTTTATCCTATGGAAGGGAAATCCATGAAATTTTTTAATATGTTAGGAAATAAATTTTTCAGTATAATTTTTACCTGGCTGTTAAAACAAAGGATTAAGGATACATTGTGTGGTACTAAAGTTTTGTTCAAGTCAGATTACGAAAAAATTGTTGCTGGACGTTCCTATTTTGGCGACTTTGACCCGTTTGGTGATTTTGATCTTCTGTTTGGCGCTGCTCGACTGGGGATTCCAATCATTGAAGTGCCGGTCCGCTACCGACGCCGTTTATATGGAGATTCTAAAGTTCGATTATTCAAACATGGCTTACTTTTATTGAGAATGAGCTGGATAGGTTTTAAAAGATTTAAACTGGCAAGCTGGTTTAATAGGAAAGGGCTCTTTACGGGAACCGTTGAGCTTCCCGGAGTTGCACAGAGTGAAATTAAAAAATCAAAAATCTTAACCTAACAGGATTTTTAAATAAAAATGGCCAAATTTATTAAAGTAGCCAAGAAATCAGAAATTGCCGAGCAATCAGCGAAATGTGTTGAAATTGGCGACAAACGCATTGCTCTGTTTAATTTAGCTGGCGAGTTTTATGCTATAGATGATGCGTGTACTCATTTTGGTGGATCACTCAGTGAAGGGACTATTCATGGAGATGAAGTCGAATGCCCGTTACACAGTGCCTATTTTAATATAAAAACCGGCGAAGTTACTTACCCCCCGGCACATAAAAATGTTAAAAAATATAATGTTAGGGTGATCGGAGAGGATATCGAAATTGAGTTATAGGGGAGTCTATGAATACCTTTCACGAATGGGATATCCGAATTTTAGTGGCCTTATTGGTTTCAATCACTACCCTGATAGTTACTTTAATTTATATTATTTACAATCGCCGAAGACTGGGGGAGCTAAAAAAACAAATAGATCAACAACAGGATTTAAATAACGAGTATTTTAAAAATTACCTCGAGTTTGTGGTAGAAGGCAAAGAGCTGGAGTTACACGCCTTTCGGGAACTTTTACAATATGTTAAAAGTCTACGCGAAAACATCAACAAAGTAATGAATATCACCAAACCTCAGAGCAGAGAAATAATTTTGCATGAAATCAACGAAATCAGGCAACAGCTTATAGAATCTTTTGAAAGGAACAAAGGGTATTTTATCGAAGAAGATTATATGAATGCAAGGAAATTAAAAGATGACTGTGTAAAATTAGCCGATTGGATATTAGACCATCCCGTAAAACCTGAAAATATAGACAATCTAAATTCCCTCCAAAAAAATGTCTCCAAATATCATGCGATGCTCAAGACTCGTTCTGTATTAGCAGCAAATGCCCTGGCTGAAATGCTAAGAATCAATGTGGCCTCTAAATTATCCAGATAACCAAGTTAATTAACCTAACTAACCTAATTAACTATTCCTGATTCTATTTTCAGGAATTTAAATATATAACCTAATTGAGGAGGTTGTCATGGCCAGAAAGCTTAAGGTTGCCTTCCTTGAGCATCTTAATACAGAAGTTCTTGGCATCATGTACATCTCAGCTATGTTAAAACGGGAAGGACACCAGACGCAACTTTTTCTCCCAAGTCAGGAGAATAATTATATAGATTCAATACTTGCCTGGGAACCGGATGTGATAGCGGCGCAAACTCGTACCGGGCAACATAAATGGGCACTACAGGTTTGTCAGCAACTTAAAAGAGCTCGTAAGAACCTAATTGTTATATTTGGTGGTCCCCATGCTACATACATGCCATGCATTGTAGAACGTCCCTGTGTAGATATTGTAGTACGTGGCGAAGGTGAATATGTTATGCGGGATGTATGCAATGCTATTGCGAACCATGACGATTATACCGCCATTCCGGGAACCTGGATTAAAGATGAGCATGGCGAAATTCATGAAAATCCCATGGGTGAATTACCAGGGGATCTGGATGCATTGCCTTATCCTGATCGGGAGTTGCCTTATAAGTATGATTTTCTTCGCAATCGAGGCAACAAAGCATTTATTGGTGGCCGTGGCTGTATGTACCCCTGTACCTTCTGTCACAATCACCTGGATATGCGATTATACAAAGGTCAGGGACGCTGGGCCCGTAAAATGAGTCCTGAAAACTTTGTTGAGGAAATGGTTTATGTTAGAGATAATTTTCCACCTTTGCGAATTATGAATTTGGAAAGAGACGATGAATTCCTCAATACTCGTGGATGGGCTGAACGGGTCTTTGAATTAATTCCGGAACGCGTTGGGGTACCCTACTACATGATGACTCGCCCGGATAGTATTACCGAGGATATCGTCCGCTTAATGAAAGAGACCGGATGTATCGGTGTCTCTTTATCCATCGAAACGGCCAATGACAGGCTTCGTAATGAAGTCCTTAAAAAATTGATTCATAAGGAAGCTTTTTTAAATGCCATGGACATTTTGAATCGGTATAAGATGCCAACCAAGGTTTTTAATACAGTGGGTATCCCTGGTGAAACCATTGAAGACGGATTTGCTACGCTTAAATTAAACATTCAGGTAAAACCAACCTGGGCGCGTTGTTCAGTCATGCAGCCTTATCCCCCCACTGATTTATATCGAATGTGTGTAGAACAGGGATTGTTTAAAAAGGATTTTGATCTGGATGATTTCGACTTTTTTTACTTCAAGGATAGTCCGCTAAATTTTCCGGATATTGATAAGCTGGTCAATTTGCAGAAATTTTTTTCCATTACAGTTAAGTTCCCCTTTTTGTTACCAATCACTCGTTTGCTGGTGAACATTAAGCCCAACAACCTGTTCCACAAACTTGGTATGATTATGTATGGTATTTTTGGAGCACTTTTCGAGCGGTTGTCTTTTCGTGAATTTGTGGAATTTTCACTTGCCAGTGCTTCTTTTCTGTTAAAAGGTAAGGGGAAAAAAGCTGATCTGGTCCGGGAACGAGTTTCCCAGAGTATCTCCTAATTATATTATCACTATTTAATTCAAAGGCATAAAATGAAAAAAGCGCTTATAACGGGTATTACGGGCCAGGATGGTTCCTATCTTGCTGAATTTTTACTGGCCAAAGGTTATGAAGTTCACGGATTGATACGAAGAGCAAGCACTTTTAATACAAGGCGTATTGATCATTTATATGTGGATCAACATGAAGGGCATGTCCGTTTCTTCTTACATTATGGCGATATAAGTGATTCCACCAGCCTGGTGAAGTTACTTTATCGATTACAACCGGATGAAATTTATCATCTGGCCGCGCAAAGTCATGTTCGGGTAAGTTTTGACATGCCTGAATATACCTGTAATATCACAGGGATGGGAACGGTTAGAATTTTAGAAGCTATTCGTGAAACCGGTATTAAGACCAAATTTTATCAGGCTTCCAGTAGCGAAATGTTCGGGAAGGTAAAGGAGGTGCCTCAAAACGAAAATACCAGGTTTTGTCCCTGTAGTCCTTACGGATGTGCCAAACTGTTTGCATACTGGACCACAGTAAATTATCGTGAAAGTTATAGTATTTTTGCCTGCAATGGTATTTTATTCAACCATGAGAGTCCACGCCGTGGTGAAACATTTGTCAGTCGTAAAATAACCCGGGCCGTAGCTCATATCAAATATGGCTTACAGGACAAACTTTATCTGGGCAATCTCAATGCCAAACGTGATTGGGGATATGCTAAAGAATATGTGGAAGCCATGTGGTTAATGTTGCAGCGGGAGGAGCCAGATGATTATGTAATCGCCACAGGAGAATCCCACAGTGTTCGTGAATTTCTGGAATTGGCTTTCGAATATGCAGAGTTGGACTGGAAAAAATATGTGGAGATTGATCCCCGGTATTTTCGTCCTGTTGAAGTAGATTTTTTACTGGGTGATGCTTCTAAAGCAGAGCGTGAATTAGGCTGGAAACCAAAAACTACTTTTGAAGAGCTGGTTCGTTTGATGGTTGATGCAGACATAAAACGTGTGGAAGAGAAAATCAATGGTATAGAAAGCAAACCGTACCAGATTAGTGAAGATAGATTTGTGTTTGAGGAATCATCGCCTTGAATCCTTTAAATAATTTCTGGCATAACAAACGGGTACTGGTTACCGGCGGGGCAGGATTTTTGGGCTCTTTTGTGGTTGAAAAATTGCAAGCCCGGAATTGTCAGCATATTTTTATTCCGCGGAGCCATGAGTATGATTTAGTTAAGAGCTCGGCCGTGAAACAACTTTATGCAGATGCTCAACCTCACATTGTGATTCATCTGGCTGCTGTGGTTGGAGGCATTGGAGCCAACAGAAACCGTCCAGGCGAATTTTTCTATAAAAATATTATGATGGGTGTCCAGATGATGGAGGAAGGTCGCTGTTTTGGAATCGAAAAATTTGTTATGATCGGGACTATTTGTGCCTATCCAAAATACGCCCCGATTCCATTTAAAGAAGAGGATTTGTGGAACGGCTACCCTGAGGAAACCAATGCAGCTTATGGAATAGCTAAAAAGGCTCTTTTAGTACAGGCTCAGGCCTATCGTCAACAGTATGGATTTAATGCGATTTATTTACTCCCGGTAAATCTTTACGGACCCCGTGACAATTTTGATTTAGAAACCTCCCATGTGATCCCGGCAGTTATTCGTAAATGCGTGGAAGCAAAACAAAAAAATCTACCAGAAATTGTTTGCTGGGGAGATGGCAGTCCTACACGTGAATTCCTTTATGTTGAAGATGCTGCCGAAGGTATTTTATTGGCGGCAGAACAATATAATAGCCGTGCGCCGGTTAATCTGGGAACCGGAGTCGAAATTTCTATCAAAGATCTGGTAAAAAAGATTGTCACACTAACAGGTTATGAGGGGAAGGTGGTATGGGATACTTCCAGGCCCAATGGCCAGCCAAGGCGTTGCCTGGATGTTTCAAAAGCTAAAGAAGCTTTTGGTTTTCAAGCCCGAGTGAGTCTGGATGATGGACTACGCCGAACCATTGATTGGTTTATGGAAAATCAGCCCCACCTTAGCCCTGAGAAAACATTCATGTCTTAATTGTAAAAGGAGTCAAAATGAAAAAATATACCAGTCTCTTATTTATTCTGCTGGGATTGATTTCCATAATCATCGGTTTGGTAGCTGATTTAATTCGATCCGGGGATCCAGGAATAGGCCCCCGACAGATTGCATTAATTGTGTTTGGTGTATTTCTGCTTATTTGTGGATTTATCCAGCATTTTAATTTAGAGTGGCGAAGGATATTTGATGGCCCTCCTGTTAATAAAGTTCAATTACTGCGCATGACTATTGGATTCGGTCTCCTGACCGGCTTATTAGAAGATCTTGCTTTAGTGACTCATAAGTGGATATTTGGTACGCTGTTTAATTTGAATCCTCATTTGTTCTGGATGAAACCGCTTGCGACTTTGTTGTTATTCAGTGTGATTGGAGCAATATTTATGACGATCGTCTGGAAAAGGCCTTCGTTTTTGTCGTTGTATGTAGTTTCTTCTGTATTTATTTTTTTAACTCTTTTAGCCTTTGTATTATCTTACCCTCAACTACATACACTGGCTCAGTTACTACTGGCCCTGGGACTAACCGTGCAGGCATTAAGAACAATTCGTGCTCACCCGGATAAGTTTGATATATTTTTACGCTATATGATGCCGATTAATATTACTCTAACCATAGCCATTTGTTTGGGATTTTATTCTTCAAAAACTGTTTCAGAAAATCGTGCTTTGGCTCGATTGCCTGATGCTAAACCCGATTCCCCTAATATCCTACTCCTGGTCATGGACACAGTGCGTGCGAAAAGTCTTAGTGTTAATGGCTATGATCGACCTACAACTCCTAACTTAGAACAATTTGCCCGAACAGGCGTTTGTTTTGAGAATGCCATATCCACTGCTCCCTGGACACTTCCCTCTCATGGGACAATGTTTACTGGGCGTTATCCGCACGAGCTTTTTAAACCTGGACAAAGCCCACTGGATGCCATGACCCCAATAACTCACCGCTATCCTACGCTGGCTGAATTTCTCAGCAAACATGGTTATGTAACGGCTGGTTTTGTGGCTAATGTGGGTGTGCTTTCTCGCTCATTTGGGATTGATAAAGGTTTTATTCATTATGAAGATTATGTTCCTTCAATAAAATTATTTTTATCTTCATCAATTTTAACTGCTAAAATAATTAAGAAAATTTTAGAAAAAACTGATAAGAAATGGCGCTTTCTACGAAAGACTGCATCGGATTTGAACCATAGTTTCTTAAAGTGGCTTACCAGAACTAAGAAAAGGCCCTTTTTTTTTTTTTTTAATTATTTTGACGTTCATGATCCGTATGTAGCACCAGCC